>CALMOL010000108.1:0-6340 GCA_937871685.1 uncultured Verrucomicrobiota bacterium | reverse complement strand
GCTCTGTCCGCGCACGCGGACAGAGCCGCCTCTACAACTGGCGACCTCCGAAGAGCGCGCGGGGGCATTATTCCCCCGCCGCCATGCCCTCCACATCGGGGGCGAAGCCGCGGCGCATCACGTTCTCGATCACCACGCGGGGGACCACGAAGTTCAGCAGGTAGTCCGCGCCGCCGGCCTTGGTGCCGCCGCCGCTCATCTTGAAGCCGCCGAAGGGGTGGCGGGCCACGATGGCGCCGGTGATCGGGCGGTTGAGATACACGTTGCCGGCCACCAGCTCGCGGCGGGCGCGTTCCAGATGCGCCGGCGAGCGCGAATACATTCCGGCCGTCAGTGCGAACTCGGTGTCATTCGCCAGCGCGATGGCCTCGTCGAGCGTTTCGGCGCGCAGCACGGCGAGCACGGGGCCGAAGATTTCCTCGCGGGCGATCCGTGCGTTGCGCGGCACTTCAGCGAAGATCGTCGGCGGCACGAAATGGCCGTTCGCAGCGAGGCACTCCGGCGGCACCACCCCCTGGAAGGCGAGGCGTGCCTCAGTCTTGCCGGCCTCGACCTGGCCGAGGATGCGCTGCTGTGCGTCGCCGTCGATCACCGGGCCGACGTAAACGCCGGGGTTCACCGGGTCGCCCACGGTGAGGTTCGCGGCGGCCTCGACGAGGCGGGCGAGGAAGCGCTCGTAGTTCTCGCCGAGCACGATCATGCGCGAGAGCGCAGAGCATTTCTGCCCCTGAAAGCCGAACGCGGCATAAAGCGAGCCGAGCACCGCCTCGTCGGGATCAGCGTCCGAGTCGATGATGAGCGCGTTCTTGCCGCCCATCTCGCACACCACCTTCTTGAGGTTCGGCTGGCCGGGCGCAGTGCGGCCGGCGGCCTCCCAAATGCGCAGGCCCACTTCCTTTGAGCCGGTGAAAGCGATCACGTCCACGCGCGGGTGGCGCACGAGATGGTCGCCCACGTCTTCGCCGAGGCCGGGCAGGAAGTTGAGCACGCCGGGCGGGAAGCCAGCCTCGCGGCAAAGAAGATTAAAGCGCGCGGCGAGGACGCCGGACTGCTCGGCGGGCTTCATGATGACCGTGTTGCCGGTGACCAGCGCGGCCGTGGTCATGCCGGCGAGAATGGCCACGGGGAAATTCCACGGCGCGATCACCAGCGCCACGCCGCGCGGCCAATACTCGGTGTGACCGGTTTCGCCGGGCACCTGGAGCGTGGGCGTGCCAGGACCCAGGCGCCGCATCTCAGCGGCGTAGTATTCGCAGAAATCGATGGCCTCGGCGATGTCGGCCTCGGCCTCGACCCAGGGCTTGCCGACCTCATACACTTCCAGCGCGGAAAGCGCGAAGCGCTCGCGGCGCAGCAAGCCGGCGAGGCGTTCGAGGAACGCGGCGCGATCGTCGGGGGTCTTGGCGCGCCACTTGGGCAGCGCGCGAAGAGCGGCCCCGACGGCGTCGTTGGCGTCATCGATGGTCGCCCGCGCGGTGCGGCCGATGAGGAGCGAGGGATTGGCCGGCGCGTGCGAGGGGATAAACTGCTCGGTGATGCGCTCCTCGCCCCCGATGAAGAGCGGCCAGTCGCGGCCGAGGGCGGCGCGCTCGGCTTCCAGCGCGCGCTTCATCTGCTCGCGCACGGCGGGGAGGGCGAAGTCGGCCGGCGGATCGTTGGCGAACTCGCCGGGGCGCGCGTGGACGTTCTCGTTGCGCGGGAAGCCTCCACCGCGCGGCGGGAGGGCGGCTTGGCCGTTCGAATAGTTCGCGTCGGGATACGTGATGACCTGGCGCTCGCCGCCCGTCGAGGACGAACGCGGGGCGCCGTTGCGCGCACCCGTGGCCGGCTCGGGCCGGAAGGGCACGCCGGTGTCGGCGAGCGTCTCGACGGGATCGCGCAGCAGCGAGACCGAGTCCACGCGCGTGACGAACTTGGCCTTGAGGAAGCCGTCGTTGGAGTTGTTTTCCAGCAAGCGGCGCACGAGATAAGCCATGCCGGGGAGCATCTCGCCGACGGGGCAGTATTCGCGCACGCGGTAGCCCAGCTCGACCATGGCTTTCTTGATCGGCTCGGCCATCCCGTAGAGCATCTGGATCTCGTAATCGGTGCGCCCCAGCCCGCGGTCCTCGGCGTAGGTCATCGCGTGGGCCATGGAGCGCACGTTGTGCGTGCCGAAGGCCGAGTAGATGTGCTCGGGATTATCGAGCATGCGGCGCGTGACGCGCTCGTAGTTGGCGTCCGACTCCGCCTTGCGCAGCCACACCGGCTCGACCCAGCCGCGCTGGCGGGAGACCACGGTCTCGTAGTCCCAATACGCGCCCTTCACGAGGCGGATGGTCACGCGGCGATCGTTGCGCTTGGCCCACGCGAGGATGCGGGCGAAGTCGCGCTCGGCGTCGCGCAGGTAAGCCTGGAGCACGAGGCCGGCATAGGGGAAGTCGCGCAGCGCCGGCTCTTCCAGCAGTTCCTCGAAGAGACGCAGCGTGAGGTCCTTCACGGCGTAGTTCTCCATGTCGAGGTTGATGAACACGCCGAGTTCCTTGGCGCGCAGGAAGAGCGGGCGGAGGCGGCTCTTTAAATGGAAGAGCGCCGTCTCCGGGTCCGCCGGATGAATCTGCGAGTAGAGCGCGGAGATCTTCACCGACACGTTCACCTTTGGCAGCGGCGGACCGAACACGCCGCCGTCCTCCAGCTGGCCGATGGCAGGCCACGCGCGCGACTCGCGGGCGAGGCTCTCGATGAGCTCCAGGTAGCGCGCTTGGTATTCGTCGGCCTCCTTCTCCGACACGACGGCCTCTCCGAGGATGTCCACGGTGAAGCCGACGCGCCGGGAGCGAATCTTGCGCATCTCGCGCACGGCCTCTGCACCGGTGCGGCCGGTGATGAACGAGCGCGCCATCCTCTTCACGCCGCCGCGCACGATGGGGGCCACGAACCACGGGGCGAGCTTCGCCACACCGAGGCCCAAGCGCAGCGGACCGGCCAACTCCAGCGAGGGATCGCCGAAGTATTCGTGCATGTGCCGGTTCAGCTCGCGGGTCGAGTGAAGCACCGGCAGCGCGTCCACGAAGCGCAGCGTCTGGACTTTCAGCTTCTCCTTCCCCATGGTCCACTCCATGAGGCGCTGATACCACGCGACGGGGTTGATGGCGTCGGGCAGCTTTTTCTGGGAATCGACGAGCCGGAAAATTTCCTGGCCGCGCGCTTCGATGAGCGGCTGGAGGTCGGGGGAATCCATCGCCGACCCTAGCACGCGGCCGGCGGAGGAAAAAGGCGCGGCGGCATCGCCGCGCGTCTCAGCGCCGGGGCGGCGCGGGGGCAGGCTTCATCGGCGGCACCGGCACGTCCACTTCCTTGATAAAGTCCTGGACTCGCCGCACGACCGAAACGCTCTCAGTGGCAAAAAGGAGCTTGGCGCGCGGATCGGCGATGAAGGACGTGAAGGTTTGCGCCGGGATATATTGCTGGAGGAGTTGCTGCACCTCGGTGGGCTCGCGGTGCTTCAGGCGAAATACGTAGGTGATGACCTTTTCCTGGTTCGGAATGTCTTCCGGGCGGGAGAAGATCGGAACGCCGCCCTGGCGAGGATTCTTCGAGATTCCGAGGACAGCCACCGCATCAGGGCCGTGGTCGATCAAAGAGAAGCCATTGAGCAAAAGGGTTCGCTCGATCAGCCGCATCGCCTGCTCGCGGCTGACCGGCTCCTCGGTCGTGACGCTCAACTGGCCCTGGATGGTGTTGTCCAGAACGATCTGCTTTTTCGCAAGGCTGCCGTAGAAGCGCAAAACCTCGCGAACATCCGCCTTCGGCATCTCCAGCTTGACCGTTTCCTGGGCGCAAGCCAAGGGAGCAACCGCAACGAGGCCGGCAAAAATCAGCAACCGCAGCATGCCCAACGCAATGCAGCCGCGTTGGCGGTGCAACTCATAAGTCCTTTGCGCTCGATGTCGCGAGGACCAGGGAAACAGGCTTCGCCGTCAACTGCGCCGTCAGCTTCTCCGCCACCGCGGCGGCGGTCGGGGTGCTCGGACGGTCGAAGATCCACGTCAGCTTCGGGCGGCCGTCGGTGGCATAGACCACCACGTTTTCCGAAAGGAACTTCGATTCCCGCGTGACCTCCGCGCCGGCGATCTCGTGTCGCTGGGCGACCTTGCCCCAACCGTGGCGGCCGACGAAATACACGGCGCTTGGCTCGCCTTCGAGGGCGACGAGATGGCCGCGCGCGTAAAGGCGCTGCGCCCTGCCGCCGCCGGTCAGGCAGGGGGCGGCCCAGGCGGGCTTGGCGCCGGACTTGTTCAGCTCGGCGAGCGCGATGGCGGCGTCGGCCGGGAGCGCGGCGCGCAGGTCGGCCTCCTTGGTGCCGGCAGCGGCGGAAAACTTGCGCCACAGCAGCGAGAGCTTCACGCGGGCGACGCGGAAGAGCTTCGGCGTCACGTAGAGCAGCGTGGCAACGAGGCAGGTGAACACCACGAACGCGATCGCGGGATGCGCGTGGATCAGCCACAGGCCACCGAGCACGCCCACGTCCTCGGCGGTGGAGAGCGCAATGTTTGAGAACGGCTCGGGCGAGGCGTTGACCAGAAGGCGCGTGCCGGCCTTGGCCCCGTGCGCGGTGAGCGCCACGCCGCCGCCCAGCAGGGCCACGAGGATCTCCACCATCACGTCCGTGGAGCCGAGCGTGCGCAGGGCCAGGAACGCACCACCGATCGGCCGGATGGCGGTGTGAACGAAGTCCCACGCGGAGTCCAGGCCGGGGATCTTGTCGGCAAAGAACTCCACCGCGTAAAGCACGCCTGCCACGACGATGATGGCCGGTTCGCCGAGCACCTGGAGCTGGTGGTATTGCGCCGAGAGGTGCACCCAGCCGTTGTGGATGGCGAGGCCGGAAACGAAGACCGTCAGGTAAAGGTTGATACCCGCGAGCGTGGCGAAGCCAAGCGCGGTGGCGAGGAGCTGGAGGGTTTCCATGTGGTGGCGTCGGCTTCGACAGACGCCGGGATGAAGGCGTTCATTCACCTAGGGTTGTTTGTCCTCGGAAGGGACCGAGAGGATGGAAGATGGAGAATGGCAGGGATCGCCCCTCGTCCTGAGACCGCTCACAGCGCAAGGAGGGGTCCTTGCCATCCTCCATCTTCCATCCTCTCGGTTTTCTACGCCGAGGGCATGGGCGACAGGCTCACCAGCACCACGGTGCGCTGGCCGCGGTCGGTGGCGCGGACGAGTGTTTCCTCCACGCGCCAGCGGCCGGTGGCTCGCAGGACGGGCAGGTCGGCCTCGGGCAGGAAGAGGTAGCGCGCGGCGGGCGGCAACGCTTCGAGGCTGGTCGCGAAGGCGGGCGCGCGGCGCAGGTAGAAGACCGACGGTTGCGACTCGCGGTCGCACACCCACATCACGTCGCCGTCGGGCACCGTCGCTTCCAGGCGGGCGGCGAGCGGGCGGTGGCGCTCCTTGGCGCGCAGCGTGGGAAGGATCGCCAACGCAAAGACCACGCTCAGCAGGCCCATCGCCACGCCACCGCGCAGCAGCAAGGAGCCCGGCTCGGCCGAGCGGCGGGCGAGGGCGCTCAGGGCAACGGCTGCCCACACACCGACCACGACCGAAGCGGCCCACCAAAAATCGGGCGAGAACGCGGCGTCGCCGCGCAGCCGCCTCCACGCGTAGAGGCCGGCGCCGATGCCGACCACGGGCAGCGCGAGCTCGACGCTGCGCGTAACTCCCGCCCAAACCCTCGTCACAAGACCGGCCGAGACCTCGCTCCATTCCTGCGCGAGAAATCCGAAGAGCATCATCGCGGGCGGGACCAGCGGCAGCGCGTAGCGCGGCGACGAGCTGGGAACCAGCATGATCGCCGCGTAGAGCGCCGGCACCGCCAAGCGCAGCCCGCGGAGGAGCGCGGCGCGGCGCGCGTCGGCCGGAAGCGGAATCCGCCACGCGAGCGGAAGAAACACGACCCACGGCACGAAATTCACCCCACCCTGGACGAGGAAGTTCCAGGCGTAGCGACCGAGGCGAAACTCCCCTTCCTGGCCAGTCACGCGATCAGTGAACTGCCGCGACCACTCGCCCGCCACGCCGCCGGAAGCCGGGAGCAGGAGCACCGGGACCGCCCACGCGGCAAAGATTCCCAGCGCGAGCACCAGGCCCGCCGCGTGCGCCGGCCGGAGCAGAGCGCTCCGCTCGCCCGCGCGCCAAAGCACCGTGGCGACGACGCCGTAAAAGAACAGGAGGGCCGGCGGCCCCTTGAGCAGCATCGCCGCGCCGAGGAACGCGCCCGCGCCAAGCCAGGCGGAGAGGGGAGGGGACGGGGCCGAGAGGATGGAGGATGGAGGATGGCAGGGGGCGTTGCTCGCGTTGGGAG
>CALMOL010000107.1 GCA_937871685.1 uncultured Verrucomicrobiota bacterium | reverse complement strand
GCTCGAGGGCCTCTCCGCCGGCCTGCCGCCGGCCCGGCAGGCGCGCCTGCGCGTGATCGCCCTTTGCGGCCGTGGGCCCCTCGGCGAGAGCACGCTGGCCCGCGTGCGCGACTGGGCGGCCGCCCATCCGGGGATCGCGGTCGAGGCGCAGCCCTTCGCGGACAGCGAGGAAATGGCGCGCCTGCTGCGGGGCGTGGACGCCGTGGTGATACGGCCGGGCACCGGGGCTACTTCGGAAGCGGTGCTTTGCGGGTGCCCGATCCTCTTCAACGGCGTCGGCGGCGTGATGCCGCAGGAAAGCATCACCCTGCGCTGGGCGCGGCGGCACGGGTTTTATGCCGGATTTTCCTCGCCCGCGGGCTTGGCACGGGCGGTGCGCGGCTGGATGGATGACCCCGCCGAGCACGCTCGCGTGCGCGGGGCGCTCGCCGCGGCTCGACCCAACGGGCATCCCGATGAAATCCTTTCGCTCGTCACCGGGCTGACGCGCCCTTGACTCCCTTGCCTCCCGACGAACTGCTCGCCCGCCTGCATCTCGAAGCCGTCCTGCCGACGCTCGGAGAATTGCCCGGGGAATGGACGCGCGCGGCGCGCCTCACCCGGCGTGGCCGGCTGGACGTGGAACTGCGCGCCGGCCGCGACCTCGCCACCCGCGTGCGCCTGCGCGATGGCCTCCTGCGCGTTGCCCCGGGGGGCGGCGCGCCCGCCGTGCGCCTGGCCTGGAAAGACCATCGCTCGTTCAACGCCCTTCTCCGCGATGAGCGCCCGCGCCGGCTGCCGCGCGTGGAGCGAGGGCTTTGGCGCGTGCCGATGCTGGTGCGCCTCGGCCGGATGATGGCGGAATTCTCCGCGGTGATGAACCCGCCGGACGCGGCGCTCGAGCGGGATGCCAAGCGCGCGCGCGCGCATGTCCGGCTCGCGCTGAATGTTCTATTGCGTGCCTTGCCGATCCTCGCCGCGCACGACGCCCCGACGCGTCGCGCGCTGGCGGGCGGGCCGGCCGGCCTGATCCTGCTGGCGGTGCCAAGCGCGGATTATTCCGCGTGGATTCGGCTGGATGCCGACGCGGCGTCCGCCGGGCGCGGCGATCCCCCCGCCCCGCCGGACGCGCGAATTATCTTCCGCGACGTTGCCTCCGCCGCGCGGCTGCTCCGCGGTGCGTTGGATCCCGCCACGGCCGTGGGTCTCGGCTGGGTGCGCATCGAAGGCGCGCTCCTGCTGGCCGACTTGCTGGACGTGCTGCTGGCACGCTCGGACGCATTTCTCGGGCGGCCACCGGCGTAGTCGGTGCTCTCTTGATCCATGAGTGATTCTCCCCGCCGTTATGCGCAGTCGGCCGCGCTGTTCGCCCGCGCGGCGGCCGTCGTTCCCGGCGGAATCTACGGGCACATGGCGCCCACCCTCATGGTGCCGGGCGAGAGCCCCTACTTCGCCGCCCGCTCGGAGGGCGCGCGCTACTGGGACGCGGACGGCAACGAGTTCCTCGATTTCCTGTGCGGCTACGGGCCGAACCTCCTCGGCTACGGTCACCCCGAGGTCGAGGAAGCCGCCGCCCGGCAAGCGCGCGACGCCAACTGCCTCAACCATCCCACCGCCCGCTTCGTCGAGCTGGCCGAGCGGATGACGGCGCTCGTGGACTTCGCCGCCTGGGCGGTCTTCGGCAAAAACGGCGCGGACCTGACGACGTGGGCGATCCAGGTGGCGCGCGAGCACACCGGCCGCAAGAAGATCCTGCGCGTGGCCGGCGCCTACCACGGCGCGCACGCGTGGTGCTCGCCCGGCCACGGCGGCTGGATCGAGGAGGACCGCGCGCACATTCACACCTTCCCGTGGAATGACCTCGACGCCTTCCGCGACTTTGTGCGGCGGCATCCGGGCGAGGTGGCCGGCGTCATCACCACCGCGTGGCACCACCCGAACTTTTCGCCGGCCGAACTACCGAAGCCGGGCTTCTTCGCCGGACTGGTGGAAACGTGTCGCGCGGAGGGAATCGTGTTCATCCTCGACGACGTGCGCTCCGGCTTCCGCCTGCACCACGGCGGCTCGCACCGCTTCTTCCCCGGCTGCGAGCCGGACTTGGCGGTGTATTGCAAGGCGCTCGCCAACGGCCACCCGATCTCGGCCGCCGTGGGCCGCAGCTTCCTGCGCAAGGCGGCGGCGCGCGTGTTTCTCACCGGATCGTATTGGAACAGCGCCGTGCCGATGGCCGCCGCGCTCAAAACCCTCGAGGTCGCCGAGCGCGACGACGCGGTGGGCCGCATCGCCAAGCTTGGCGCGCGCTTTCGCGCCGGCCTCCATGCCGCGGCCGCGCGCCACGGCATCGCGGCATCGCTCTCGGGCCACGATTCCATGCCGAACTGGAACTTCGCGGACGATCCCAACTCCTACCGCGCGCAGGCTTTCGCCTGCGAGGCGATGCGCCGCGGCGTGTTCTTCCACCCGCACCACAACTGGTTCCTGTGCGCCGCGCACACCGAGGCGGACATCGACCACGCGGTGGCGGTGGCGGACGCCGTTTTCGCCGCGATGAATTCAGACGCGGTAGTGCCGGCGGAGCATTGATTCCAGCCAGCGCGTCGGCAGGAAGCGCGGCGCGAGCGCCGCGAGCTTGGCCTGCACGAAGTCGCCGACCACCACGACGGGCGGCGGCGCGCCCTCCCCGCACACGACCTTCACGATGGCCTGCGCCACGACCTCGGCCGGCGGCGCGGCGGCCATGCTTGCCTCCATCACTTCCCACGAGCGGCGCTGTGGGCCGGAATCCGCGGGCGGCGCGCGCATCGCGTCGTTGAATTTGGTGCGGATGTCGCCGGGCTGCACGTCCACCCAGTGCACGTCGGCCGCCTCGAGGCGCAACGCCGCGGTGTAGGCCGAGAGCGCCGCCTTCCCGGCGGAATACGCGGCCATGAAGGGGATCGGCAGCCGGCCGGCCAGCGACGTGACGTTCACCACCACCGGCCTCGACGAGCGCCGCAGCGCGGGCAGAGCAAGCCGCGTCAGGCCGATGGGTCCGAAGACCAGCGTCTCGAATTGCGCGCGCAGCCTCCCTACGTCCTCGTCTTCGTCGGCGAATGCGCCGAACACGCCGTCGCCCGCGTTGTTCACGAGCGCGTCGAGCCGGCCGCCGCATTCTTGCTCCACCTGCGCCCAGGCGGCGTGCCGCGAGTCCGCGCTCGTCTGCTCCAGCTCCACCGCATGGAAGCGCGGCCCCGGATCGGGCAGCCGAGAGCGCTGGCGCGAGGTGCCCCACACCTCGCAGCCCGCGGCGAGCAGCGCACCGGCCGTCTCGCGCCCGATCCCCGCGCTCGCGCCGGTGATCAGCACGCGGCGGGGAATGGGTAGCGCTGGCGCGGACATGGAGAGTTTGGGGCAGCCGGAGGCTTCACAGAGGTCGTATGGGTCGTATAAGACCCATACGTCCTATCCTACCGCTCCGCCGAGGTGTCCGTGCCCTCCCAACGCCGCAGCACGGTCGCGACGTTCGAGCCGCCGAAGCCGGAGGAATTGTTCATCGCCAGACGCGGCGCGATGTCCACCGGCGCGGTCAAAATTGGCACGCCATCGCACATCGGGTCGAGGTCGGTGATCTTCGCCGAGATCGGCATAAACCCATCCTGTAACGCGAGGCAACAGAATGCCGATTCCATTGCGCCGGCCAGCGACAAGCCGTGGCCGGTCAGGCTCTTGGTGCTGCTCACGCGCGGGCGTGCCCCCGCGGGAAAGACGCGCTTGATGGCGTCCACCTCGGCGCGGTCGCCAACCTCCGTGGCGGTGGCGTGGGCGTTCAGATAGTCGATCTCCTCGGGCTGGACGCCGGCGTCGTCGAGCGCCTGCCGCATCGCGCGCGAGAGGCCGTCGCCCGCCGGCTCGGGGGCCATCACGTTGTAGCCGTCGCTCGCCTGACCCCAGCCGAGGATCTCGGCCACGATCGGCGCACCGCGGTCGAGCGCGTGCGAGAGTTCCTCAAGCACGAGCACGGTGGCGCCGCCGGTCCCCACGAAGCCATCGCGCTGCCGGTCGAAGGCGCGCGGGGCCTTCTCGGGATCGTGCTGCGGCGAGAGCGCGCGCACCGACGCGAAGGGCAGGATGGAAAACTTGTTGCAGTCCTCCGCGCCGACCGTGAACACGATCTTTTGCCGGCCGCGGCGGATCAGCTCGCAGGCCTCGCCCAGCGCGTGCGACGACGACGAGCACGCGCTCACGAACCCCAGCGACGCGCCCTTGATCTTGAAGGCCGGCACGAGGTTGATGTTCAGTGAGCCGGGGATGCCGTTGACCATTCCCATCGGCGGGCAACGCGCCACGCCCTTGGTCAGCATGATGTGCACGTTGTGGTAGGACATCATCATCGAGCCGGCCGAGGCGCACATCATGCCGGTGTGTTCGTTCGACACCATTTCCGGCGTGAGCCGCGCGTCGGCGATGGCCTCGCGCATCGCGAACCACGCGTAGAGCGCGTTCGGCGTCATCGGGCGCATGATCTCCTTCGGGATTTTCACCCCGGCCGGCCACGTCCAATCCTCCCACTCGGGCGAGGGAAACGCGAAGTCCTTGATGGTGCCGACGAGCCGCACCGGCTCGTTGCCGGCCTCGAACTCGGGGAACACCTCGATGCCGTGGCGCCCTTCCCGCAGCGAGCGCAGCACCTCCGCGCGGGAATTGCCGATGGACGTGATGAAACCGAGTCCGGTGACAACGACGCGCGGGGCGGGGGCAGGCGACACGCCCAAAGGAAAACGTCTTCAACTGGCCGCGCCATCACAAAGTCGCGCCGGCCCGCGGCAGCGACCCCGCGATGCGATCAGCGCGCCGCGGGCTCGAGCGACGGAGAGAACGAGGGCTCGCCGGTCGGCAGGGAATTGTTCGTGGCGACGGGCGGCGCGAAAGAATTCGCCCCGGCCTCGGCGGCTGGCGTCGCGCCCGTGGCGGGACGCTCGGCGCGGGCGTCCTCGATTCGCTCCGCGGCATCCGCGATTCCGGGCCCAAAGGCGAGCTTGAGCTTGGCCACCTCGGCCACGCGCTGGCCGTTCACCTCGACGCGCGCCGAGAAGACGGCGAGCGGTGCGCGCACGCGCAGCGCCTCGACGATGAACTCGAGCGTGTCGCCCGGCTTTGCGCGGCGGTGAAAGTGCGCCTCCTCCATCGAGGCAAAGACGACGTCGTTCTTCGCGTTGGCATCCTTCGCCGCCGCGTGCTCCAAGATCCACAGGCAGGCCGCCTGCCCGAGCGCCTCGAAGACGATGGTGGCCGGGAACACCGGGTTGTCCTTGAAATGGCCCTCGAGGAAGAACTCGTCGCCGCGCACCTTGTAGCGGGCGCGCACGGTCTTCTCCTCGATGTGGGCGGCGTCGAGGAACAAGAACGGCGGCTGCTGCGGCAGCACGGCCATGATTTCTTCCCGCACGTAACCCCGCCCCTTTGCCGTGGCGTCCGCGTCGCTCTCCCCGCGCCCCGAGACCTTGCGCCCGATGAATTCCTTGATCGCCCCCAACGAGCGGATGCCGCGCAGTTCCTCGTTGTCCACGCTGATGCCGAGCGTTTCCTCGATCTGCAGCACGATTTCCAGCATCGTGAGCGAGTCCACGCTGAGGTCGCGCGCCAGCTCGGTGTCGTCCGGCATTTCGGCGAGGCGCACCGGCGTCTCGGCGGCCATGTGGCGCTCGATGATGCCATACACGATCGCGGGGATTTCCTTCTCGTCGCGCGTCTGGCGGAAGCGCACCGCGGCCTCGATGGTTTCCGGACTGCATCGCTTCAGCGCGTTGCGCAGCTCTTGGATCTGCTCATCAGTCAGCGGCGCGGAAGTATCGGACATCGAAAGGAAGGTCAGGTGAAAATTGGGCGGAAAGGCGCGAAGATTGCACATTTCGCCCTTCGAGGCGAAGCGGTTTCTTGGCTTCTGGCCGATGGTGGCTCGGGGGAATCGCGAGGCCCCCGCACCGCGGAAGCGTTCGCGCCTTTGCGCAATGCTGGCAAGAGTGCGGCCTTGATTCTTTCGGCGTCCGTCGCGTGCTCGCGCGCATCCCTTTTGCTCCGATCTTCCTCTCGTGGCGGCTCCTGACCCTTGCCCTTCCGTTCGACTTCTCACGCACGAGTTCGCGCCGTTTCGCGGCGGCATTGCCACCTTCGTCGAGGAGACGGCCGCGGCGCTGACTCGCGCGGGGGCTCGCGCCGAGGTGATCGCGCCGGACTATGGCGAACGCTATGGCTCTCTCTCGGCAGAGAGCAAAGATCCGGGCGACTTTGCGCTTCATCGCTTTGCGGCAAGCGGTCGGCTCACGGCCACGGCGCTCTTGAATTTGCTGCGGCTTTTTTTCCGAAACCGCCGGGCTTGGCGCGAAGGATTTTCGGTCTGGTCCAGCCCAGGCATGCTTTGGGCGGCGCTGGCTTGTGCGCGGCTCACGGGCTGGTGGCCCCGGCTGGCGCCGGTGGCGGTCTTTCATGGATCAGAGTTGCTGAAGTTTCGCGGCTCCCCCGGCTGGCGTTGGTTGACTCCGATCTTTCGGCAGCGCCCCGTTCACCTCACCGGTTCTTCCGGCGGAGCGATCGATCTTCTTCGCGCGATGCCGTGGGCAAGTGGACGGCCCGTGCATCAGCTGGTCTGCGGATGCCCTACTTGGTTGGCTCAAGCCGCGGAGACGCAAAGTCCGCGCGGCGAGGATGGCCGGCTCAACGTGCTTACCCTCGCGCGGCTGCATCCGCGAAAGGGCCACTTGCTCTTGGCGGAAGCGTTGGGTCGGCTTCCCCCTCCTCTGCGCCGCACGGTTCGCTGGACTGTCCACGGCGACGGTGAGGACGGTTACGTCGAGCAAGTTCGCGAAGCGGCCCGGCGGTTCGACGTGGAGCTCGATTATCGCGGACCGATTGCCCGGGAGCAGATGTCGCAAGCTTACGCGCAGGCCGATCTCTACGCGCTGACCAGCCTGCGATTGCCGCGCAGCGTCGAAGCCTTCGGGATCACGTATCTGGAGGCCGCGATCCATTCCAAACCCAGCGTCGCTTTTCGCACCGGTGGGGTCGCGGAGGCCGTCGTGGATGGCGAGACCGGCTTCCTCGCCCCCGAAGGAGATGTCCCCGCCTTGGCCCAGGCATTGGAGAGGCTGCTATCGGATTCGAATCTTCGCCGCCGTTTTGGGGTCGCCGCACGGCAACATGCGCTCCGCTTCCGTTGGGAAGACTCGGCGCAGACCCTCCTCGCACTTCGCGGGTTCTTGAAGCCATAGGGACGAATGGCTCGCCTCCAGCCAAACCGGAAGGCGTTTGCCGCACCTTTTCTTCAAGAATCTTGGGCAATTTCGCCGGACTTTTGGACTGCCTCCAAAACCCGCGCTTCGGCACCCCTCCGAAGCGACCCCCAACGCCGTAGGCGTTGCATTCTACAAGCCCAGGTCTGGCCCCACGCTCCGACTCACCCCGCTTCAGCGCGTCGAGATTTCTCCATCCAAGTGCGCAGCAGGGATAAATCTGCGGGCGTAACGCCCGGAATACGACTCGCTTGTCCAAAGGTTCGTGGTCGAATCTGCCCGAGTTTTTCGCTTGTCTCGGTGCGCAGGCCGGGAACTCCGTTGAAGTCCATGTCTCCAAGTAACGGCTTGTCGTCGCCCAGATTGGACCGGCGGATTTCCTCCTCTTGGCGACCGATGTAGCCCTCATATCGCAAATCAGTCGCCACCAAATCCCAGATCGTCGGCTCGGCCAGCCGATGCAAATCGGCGGGCAGGCTCGTCCACGACCAATCGGGTCGCTTCAGCCACTGCCGGAGCCGATGACCCTCGTAGGTGATCTTTGACGTTTGCTCCTTCAACGCCGCGATCTCGCTCATCTTCCGCTCATGTCGTCTCCAATGCTCCGGCGCGATCAAACCGAGCGAGTGACCTTTTTCGGTCAGCCGTTGATCCGCCGTGTCGTGACGCAGGGATAGACGGTGCTCAGCGCGACTGGTGAACATCCGATAGGGTTCATCGACACCCTTCGTCACGAGGTCATCGATCAGAACTCCGAGATAGGCTTCGGCGCGCGAAAGCACCAGCGGTTCCCTCCCTTGAGCCAGTTGCGCGGCATTGATCCCCGCGATCAACCCCTGTGCAGCAGCTTCCTCGTAACCGGAAGTGCCGTTGATTTGACCGGCGAAGAAAAGGCCTCGGACGCGCTTGGTTTCGAGGCTGGGATGGAGTTGAGTTGGCGGGCAGTAGTCATATTCCACCGCGTAGCCCGGCCGAAGAATCTCGGCGCGCTCCAAGCCGGGAACGGTCCTGATGAAGGCAAACTGCACGTCGTAGGGCAGCGAGGTGGAGACCCCGTTCACGTAAAACTCCCGCGTGTGCCGCCCTTCCGGTTCCAAGAATAATTGGTGCGACCCCTTCGCGGCGAACTTCACCACCTTGTCCTCGATGGACGGACAATACCGCGGACCAGTTCCTTGGATTTGTCCCGAATACATCGGCGAGCGGTGGAGGTTTTCGCGGATGATACGGTGTGTCTTTTCGGTGGTGGCGGTGATCCAACAGGCGGCTTGTTCCACATGGAACATGCCTTCCTTCCAACGGTTGAGGGTGAAAATTTCTTCGCTGGTGGCGGAAGACAGCTCCCACGATCGAAAGGTGAACGGGACCGGCGGCTGGTCTCCGGGCTGAATCTCACACCGGGTGAAATCAATCGAACGGGCATTGAGACGGCAGGGGGTGCCGGTCTTAAACCGTCGGATCTCGAAACCAGCATCACGAAGGGCCGCGCTGAACCCGGAACTCTCTCCACCCATTCGTCCGCCCTCGACGTTTTGTTCGCCGACATGCAGCAGGCCCCGCAAGAACGTTCCCGTCGTGACGACAACCGAGGCGGCTCGAATCCGTAGTCCGAGCGTTGTTTCTACTCCTTCGACTTGCTCCCCGCGAAGGCATAGACGGCTCACGCTGCCTTGGTGGAGGCTCAGGTTCGGCGCGTTCTCGCAAACGAATTTGAGGCGGAACTGGTAGGCCTTTTTGTCACACTGCACGCGGGGCGAGCGAACGCTCGGCCCTTTCGAGGCGTTGAGCATGCGGAAGTGGATCCCGGTTGCGTCTGCGTTCAGGCCCATCACGCCGCCGAGCGCGTCAATCTCTCGCACCATCTGCCCCTTGGCCTGACCACCGATGGCGGGATTGCACGACATCTGGCCAATGGTGTCGAGGTTCTGCGAGAGCAGCATCGTTGCAGCTCCCATCCGGGCGGCGGCCAAGGCGGCCTCAACGCCCGCGTGGCCCCCGCCAATCACGAGCACATCGAAAGCCTGGGGATATTCGAACATCATAGGGTTGCCGATGTTCCATGTGGAACAAGGATGGCGGGGACAAAGAAAAGCGAAATTTCGTGGTTTGCACGCCTTTGCGTCCGACGCACCTTGGGCCATGACTTTTTGGCCCGCGGCCCTGCTGTTGCTTCTGGGAATTCTCTCCCGCCTCGGGGCAGCATTTTTCGGGTGGCCGATGCATGTGAACGCCCTGACGGCGATTGCTTTGTGTGGTGCGATGCTCATGCCTCGTCACGTCTGGGCCACGCTGTTGCCGCTGGTGGCGTTGTGGACGAGCGATCTGATTCTTAACTTTCACTACGGTGCGGCGCTGACGGATGCTGGAATGCTGGTTCGTTACGCTTGCCTCGCCCTGATTGCGTTCGGCGGCTGGCGCCTACAACAGAGCGGGCTTGGCCGACGCTTCTTGCCGCTGATGCTCGCGTCCGTGACGGCGTCCACTCTCTTCTATGTGGTCACGAACACTTGGGTCTGGGCCCTATCGGCGGAGTATCCCGCTGGGTTGGGCGGCTGGTGGATGGCGCTGACGAGCGGGCTGCCGGGCTATCCTCCTTCTTGGACCTTCTACCGGAATGCCTTGGCAGGTGACATGGCGTTCAGCGTCTTGTTCTTCGCGTGCGCGCGGTTGGGCGAACGGAGCGCGGAGCGGTCGCTCGTTGCGTCGCCGGTGCACTGAAGAAAATCTCCCCCCTTCGTTCCGCGGTTTGTCGGCGATTTTCCCCTACCCCTTTCATCAATGGATTCAGAAGCGACCAAGCAAGCCGAGATCAAATTGCTCTACGACATGCTCGCCATCCGGCGCTTCGAGGAGAAAGCGCAGCAGCAGTATCAGATGCAGAAGATCGGTGGCTTTCTCCACCTTTACATTGGCCAGGAGGCCGTGGCCGTTGGCTCGGTGGCCGGCACGAAGCATGACGACTACCTCATCACCGCTTACCGCGATCACGGTCATGCTCTGGCGCGCGGGATGGGCATGAACGAGGCGATGGCCGAGATCTTCGGCAAGGCCACCGGCTGCTCAAAGGGCCTCGGTGGCTCGATGCATTACTTCGACCGGAAGAACAACATGATGGGAGGCCATGCCATCGTCGGCGGACACATCCCCCTCGGGGCCGGCCTCGCCTTCGCCAGCCGATACCGCGGCGAAGATCGGGTGACTCTCTGCTACATGGGCGATGGGGCGATCAACATCGGCTCCTTCCACGAGGCGCTGAACATGGCGGGCCTGTGGAAGCTGCCCGTCATCTTCATCTGCGAGAACAACCAGTTCGCGATGGGCACGGCGGCCACGCGGTCCAACCCACTCAAGGAAATCGTGGATCGCGGTGCCGGCTACAACATGCAGTCCCTCATCATGGACGGCATGGACGTGCGCAAGGTGCGCGACACCATCGCCGACGTGTGCGGCAAGATTCGCAAGGACCCGCAGCCCTATTGGATCGAGGCGCGCACCTATCGCTATCGCGGCCACTCGATGTCGGATCCCGGCACCTACCGGACGAAAGAAGAACTGGAGAAGCACAAGAAGGACGACCCCATCACCCAGTTCAAGGCGGTGCTCATCAAGGAAGGCCTGCTGAGCGAGGAAGATTTCAAGCGCATGGACACCGAGATCAAGGCGCTTGCCGCCGCCTCGGTGAAATTCGCGGAGGAAAGCGATGAGCCCGCCGAGGAGGAGGTCTTCCGCTACACCACGGTGGAAACCGATACGTCCTACAAGCCGATTCCGACCCGCCCGGAGACGAGCAAGGAAAATCCGTTTCATTGCTAGTTCCCTACCCTATCTTTCCCCTCTCCCCACGAGCGAAGCGGGGTGAGCAGCCTACGATTCCCCCCTTCCCATGCAGATGCGCGAGATCACCTACCGCCAAGCCCTCAACGAGGCTCTGGCCGAGGAACTTGAACGCGACGAAAACGTGTTCCTCATGGGTGAGGAGGTCGCGCAATACAACGGGGCCTACAAGATCTCCCAGGGCTTGCTGGAGCGTTTCGGCCCCAAGCGCGTGATCGACGCGCCCATCGCCGAATCGGGATTCGCGGGCATCGGGTGTGGGGCGGCGATGGTGGGGCTGCGGCCCATCATCGAGTTCATGACCTTTTCGTTCTCGCTGGTGGCCTTCGACCAGGTCGCCAACAACGCGCCGAACATCCTAACCATGTCAGGCGGCCAGTTCCGCTGCCCCATCGTGTTCCGCGGCCCGAACGGCCCCGCGCATCAGCTCGGCGCGACGCACATGCACGCCACGGAGTGCCTCTACGCGAACATCCCCGGCCTGAAGATCGTCGTCCCCGCCACGCCGCGCGACGCCAAGGGCCTGCTGAAATCCGCCGTGCGCGACGATAACCCGGTGCTCGTGCTGGAAGTGGAGATGCTCTACGCCACCAAGGGGCCGGTCGAGCCACCCATGCCGGAGCACGATCTGCTCATCCCCTTCGGCAAGGCCAGCGTGGTGCGCGAGGGCACCGACCTGACTATTCTCACCTACGGGCGCACCATGCCCATGTCGCTTCAGGCCGCCGCGACCGTGGCCAAGGAAAACAACCTCAACGTCGAGGTCGTGGATCTGCGCTCGATCAAGCCCCTCGACCTCGACACAATCCTGGCATCCGTCGCCAAGACGCACCGCGTGGTGGTCGCCGAGCAGGATCGGCCGGTGTGCGGGATCGGCTCCGAGCTGACCTTTCAGATCCAGCATCACATCTTTGATGAGTTGGACGCACCGATTGCCCGCGTGACGATGGAAGACGTGGCGGTCCCCTACGCCGAGAAACTTGAGCACGCCGTGTTGCCCACGCCCGAGAAGATCGTCGCCGCCATCCGCCGCACCTGCGGGATTTAAACCCCTTCTAACTTCCACCTAACTTTTCTGCCATGGCCGAGATCACGATGCCCAAGCTGAGCGACACGATGACCGAGGGAACGCTGGTCAAGTGGAAGAAGAAGGTGGGCGACAAGGTGGAGGGCGGTGAGGTGATCGCCGAGGTCGAGACGGACAAGGCGACGATGGAGATGGAATCTTTCGAGGAAGGGACGCTCACCGAAATCCTGGTTCAGGAAGGGCAGAAGGTGGAGATCGGACAGGTGATCGCCCGCGTCGGCGAGCCCGGCGAAGCGGCGCCTGCCTCGAAGGAAAAACCGGCCGAGAAGAAAGAGGGCAAAAAGCCAGCCGCCCCAGCCGAGGTGCCGCCGGATGCCAAGCCCGAGGACCGCGTGCCGGAGGGCGAATCGCCAAAGAGGGCCGAGGAGCAAGCTCCGAAGCCGGAGGCAGCGGCGCCGGCCCCGGCCCCGGCGAAGACGGAAGTTAAACCCGACGCCACGCCGAGCGGCGACCGGGCCAAAGCATCCCCGCTCGCCAAGAAGTTAGCCAAGGAACGCGGCGTCGATCTCGCGTCCATCCAAGGGTCAGGCCCGGGTGGTCGCATCGTTCAGAAGGACGTGATGGCCGCGGCGGACCTCCTGGTCGGCAACGTGGCCCCGACGGCGGCCGGCGGGCTGACC
>CALMOL010000106.1:2213-4252 GCA_937871685.1 uncultured Verrucomicrobiota bacterium | reverse complement strand
CCCCAATCCTACCTCGACGACGGCACCGACCCCCCCACCCCGCCCACTTATGGCATCCGGCGCTTCTACCGCGCCGAGATCATCCTGCCGCTGGTGAACTAATCTTTCGCGGGCTCCCCAGTTTGTGAGTTTTGTCTCCTAGAAAGCTCCGCTTGGCTGATTGATCGCCACGCCTTATGACCAAAGTCCCGACGTTTGATCAGTTGATGAACCCGCTCATCGCTGCGTTGCGAGACTTGGGCGGCTCTGGTTCCATCGACGAGATTTATGAGCGTGTTATCCAGAATCTCCAGCTAACCGAAGATATCCTTTCGGTTCTGCACGACCCTGAGTCCAGCAATCAAACCGAAGTTTACTACCGGCTCGCTTGGGCACGAACTTACCTCAAGAAGTATGGCGCGCTTACCAACTCTACAAGAGGCATTTGGACGCTTGCCAAGCCTGACTTGACGGCCGTCGATCCAAAGGATGTTATCAGGGTTTTGAGGGAGACTGGCAAGAAAGACAAGCAAGCCAAACACGTCCGCAAAACTCCGACGGAAACGCCAGATACCGAAGCGCCACAGGAAGCTCAGTCGTGGCGTGCGAAACTCTACCACATCCTTACCAAGCAAATCGACCCGGCCTCGTTCGAGCGGCTCATCCAGCGCCTTCTCCGGGAGTCTGGATTTGTGCAGGTGGAGGTCACGGGGAGAACTGGCGACGGCGGCATTGACGGAAAGGGAATCGCTCGCATCCACGGTTTCATGAGCTTCCATGTCGTTTTTCAGTGCAAACGTTATTCAGGGGTCGTTTCAGCCGGACACATCCGCGATTTCCGCGGTGCCATGGTTGGCCGCGCGGACAAGGGGCTGCTCATCACAACCGGCACCTTTTCGCGCGACGCCGTTAAGGAAGCCACCCGCGACGGAGCACCTCCCATCGATCTTGTTGATGGCGATCAACTCGCCGACAAGCTTAAGGAGTTCAGCCTCGGCACGCGGACCGAAATGATCGAGAACGTTACGGTCGACGAAACTTGGTTCAGCAAGCTCTGACCAAGCTAACGACATGAGCCCGCATCCGCCATGTTGGTCGGCTCCGCGAAGCAAGGCTTTTGTCGGAAGCAATTCCGAATGGCTGAGCGCGCCTGCCGCAAGCGTCGCTCCGCGACGCGAACGGGCTGGCGTGTGTTCCGGGGGTTGAAACCCCCGGCTACCGGCAAGCGTCGCTCCGCGACGCGTTGGGTTCGGACGTGGTTTTGCGGCGCTTTGGAGCTTGCTCTGCTGATTCTTGGCGGTCGTTGTTCACACTTCGTTCGTTTTTGGCTCGCACAACACATTCAGGCTGATCCCTCTCCTTGTGTGATGCCCCCGCGTCGCGGAGCGACGCCTGCCGGTAGCCGGGGGTTTCCAACCCCCGGAACCCACGTCCCCACGATCTGCGTCGCGGAGCGACGCTTGCGGCGGGCCACGCGGCTCGGTATTGCCCCAACCATGGGCAACACCTACGCCTCGCTGCACGTCCACGTCGTCTTCAGCACCAAGCAACGCGCGGCCTTCCTCGCCCATCGCATCGAAGCGCGCGTCTGGGATTTCCTCGGAGGCATCGCCCGCGAGAACGGCATCAAACCCGTGCGCATCGGCGGCATGCCCGACCACGTCCATCTCGCGCTGGGCCTTCCGCCGACGATCGCGCTCTCCGCGGCGGTCAAGCAGATCAAGGGCGCGTCCTCCGTTTGGATCAAGAAAACCTTCCCGGAGCTGGCGGACTTCGCATGGCAGGACGGCTACGGCGCCTTCTCCGTGAGCCGCTCCAACCTCGATGCCCTCGTGGCCTACATCGAGAACCAGCGCGAGCACCATCGGAAGCTCACGTTCCAGGAGGAGTTTGTCGCCTTCCTCGAAAAGCACGGCGTCGAATACCAGCCGCGTTACCTGTGGGATTGAGGCCGGCCCGCCGCAAGCGTCGCTCCGCGACGCGGATCGTGGCGACACAGGGTCCGGGGGTTGAAACCCCCGGCTACCGGCAGGCGGCGCTCCGCGCCGCCACGCGGCCCG
>CALMOL010000106.1:1351-2203 GCA_937871685.1 uncultured Verrucomicrobiota bacterium | reverse complement strand
GCCGCGACGCGATTGCACGCGGGGGGTTTAGGCGTCGGGCCGCGACGCGGTTGCACGAGGGAGGTTAGAGCGTTTTCGATCTGTGTGGTCGCGTCCTGGCGGCACGCCTCCTCAAGACCAGCCAGCGGTGACCTTCTAAGCTGCGACAAACTGGATCGAAAATGCTTTAGGCATCGCTCCGCGACGCGGTTGCACAACGGGGCTCACGGTTGCACGAAGGGGTCGACGATGAATCCTGACACCCGTCTCGATGATTGACCCCTCCACCGGACGAATTCTGCTGCCGCTGCCCGGCCTGTGGATCGAGCCGTCACTCACGCGCGAGGCTTTCCTGGCCTCGGCCGTGGCGAAGGACTGCCCGAAGATCTTCTGCACCGAGCCCCGGTGCACCGTTTGGCTGCCGACTTCCCGGTTCGAGGGCTATGATTTCGACTGCCTCCTCCAATTCCAGGGATCCGTCCTGGAAATGGTGGATCTCACCGGCATCCTCCCCAAGCCGCTCCCGGCGGAGGGTTTCCTCGTGGAAGTGTCGAACAGCGGCGAGATGACGCTCCATCGGCTGCACAACTTCCTGCTGACCCGCGCCCTCGGCCCGCGGTGGTCCTTCCCGTGGGGAGAGGTCACCTCCGGCTTCGATCCGAAGGGCAACGGCACGTCGGTCACGGTGAAATACTGGCTTCATCGGCCTCATTGGGGAGGTGCCCCGACGGATCGCCCGCTGCCGCCGCGGCGGGGTTGCCTTGGGTCGGTCTTCTGGTTTCTCGCGCCCGAGTCGTTGCCCAAGGCCAAAGGGGTCGAGCGATGAATCGTGACGCTCTGCGGTTCATGAACCGCGGATCGAGACCCATAGGC
>CALMOL010000106.1:0-1341 GCA_937871685.1 uncultured Verrucomicrobiota bacterium | reverse complement strand
TCATGATCGGTCGCCTTCGCCAGCTTCGCTCCGCGACGCAGGCCCGTGGGGGGGTGGAACCACTGCCTACCGGCGAACGTCGCCGCACGACAATGGGAGGCAGGACGAAGGGACGGTCAGATGCGCCTCATCCGTGCGGCCGAGGCAGGACTACGGATGCGAAAACGACGACCCGTGCGAGACTCGCGCGCATGTCGCTGGAGGGAATCTTTCCGATCCTCAACCAAATGGAGTCCGAGGGCGTCGTCGGCCGCTACGCCATCGGCGGGGCGGTGGGGGCGATCTTCTGGCTGGAGCCGTTTCAAACGAAGGACCTCGACGTTTTCGTGTCCTTGCCCACCACGCCCGGCGGCTCTCTGCTGACCCTCGGCCCGATCTACGACTACCTGCTCGGCCGCGGTTATCGGCCGGAGGGGCAGTTCATCGTCATGGAAGGCTGGTCGGTCGAGTTCGTGCCTCCGGCCACGCCGCTCGTCGAGGAGGCCTTGGCCGCGGCCGTTCCGCGCGACGTTAGCGGCGTCACGACGCGCGTCTTCACCGCCGAGCACCTTGCGGCCATTTGCCTCCAGGTCGGACGCGCGCGGGATCACGACCGCATCGAGCGCTTCATCGAGGCCGGCGTGCTCGACTCGGAACAGCTTGAAGTCATTCTGCGCCGGCATGGGTTGCTTGAGAAATGGCACCGCTTCTCGCAGAATCCTCCGCTGCCATGACCGAGCTCATGCAACAAATCCTCGAACGAAAGCGTGCCCGCCGCCGGGCGCTCGCCGCGCTGCCCGTCGGCGAAAAGCTGCGGATGCTCGAGAAAATGATCGCCGACACTCGCGCCATCGTGGCCACGCATCCGCCCAAGCCGGCAAATCCCGTCCGACACCCGCGAAGCCGGTAGCAGCCCGGTCCATTTGCGCCGTGCCGGCGCGAGGCTATACCTTCGCAAGGGAAAGGGCTTGTCATTACCCATCCCTCCTGGCTGGTGCTTGAGGCCCAGAGGATCGGTGGCGTTTGAGGCCCGGAGGGGCGCTGGAAGGGTTTGGCCTGGATGCCTTCTGACCTGTCACTCACCGCCCCTCCGGAGCGAAGATCAAAGGAGTCGCATTCCGGTGGCTGGCGCCACCGGCTAATTGCAATGGCCCTCCGGGCTTCGCCGACGAGATGTGCAATGATGAGGGATTCATTCCCCAGGAACTCGCCGTTCCCTGATTGGAGCCGCGGCCTTTGATCGGCGGCACTGCTTGCCGGTTCGCTCAGCCGCCGACGCGCAGGACGACTGGCCCCAAGTCGAGGGAGCGCTCGCCCTCCACCAGGAAGCGCGGCGCGACGCGGTAAACGGCCCCGTAGCCG
>CALMOL010000105.1 GCA_937871685.1 uncultured Verrucomicrobiota bacterium | reverse complement strand
CCCCCAATGAACACCGCGACCGTTCCCGCCGCGCCGCCTGCCGCTGCCGTCCCCGTGCCGGGGCGCATTCCGCCACAGATTCCCTTCATCATCGGCAACGAGGGCTGCGAGCGCTTCTCCTTCTACGGGATGCGGAACATCCTCACGGTGTTCCTCGTCACCTCGCTGCTGATGGACTTGTCGGCGGACCAGCGAGGGGGCGCGGCCAAGGACGTGTTTCACACCTTCGTCATCGGGGTGTATTTCTTCCCGCTGCTCGGCGGCTGGATCGCGGACCGATTCTTCGGCAAATACGACACCATCTTCTGGCTCTCGCTGGTGTATTGCGCGGGGCACGCGTGCCTGGCGGTCTTCGAGGGGAACAAGATGGGCTTTTACACCGGCCTGGGCCTCATCGCGCTGGGCTCGGGGGGCATCAAGCCGTGCGTGTCGGCCTTCGTGGGCGACCAGTTTGACCAATCCAACAAGCACCTCGCGAAGGTGGTCTTCGACGCCTTTTATTGGATCATCAATTTCGGGTCCTTCTTCGCGTCGCTGCTGATGCCGTTGTTCCTGAAGAAGTATGGCGCGTCGGTCGCCTTCGGGATTCCGGGCGCGCTGATGTTCCTCGCCACGGTGATCCTGTGGCTGGGTCGGCGCCGCTACGTGCGGGTGCCGCCGGCGCCGCCGAACCCGCATGGGTTCCTGCGCGTGTGCCAGACGGCGCTCGCGGCCGGCGGGGCGGGCCTCGGGCTCGCGGTGGCGGGCGGGGTGCTGGCGCTGGCGTCATTCATTTTCATGAAGGCGCTCGGCGGCTTCGTGATCGCGTTCTGCCTCGCGCTCGTGGCCGTGATCGCGCTCGGCGGCATGGGCGTGGGACTCCAGCTCGAGCGCGCCCGCGGGGTGCATCCGGACGAGGCGGTGGAAGGCGTGCGCTCGGTGCTGCGCCTGCTGGTGCTCTTCTTCCTCGTGACGCCGTTCTGGTCGCTCTTCGACCAGAAGGCCTCGACGTGGGTGCTGCAGGCCGACGCGATGACGAAGCCGGAGTGGTTCCAGCCCTCGCAGATGCAGGCGCTGAACCCGCTGCTCGTGATGGTCCTCATCCCGTTCAACAACCTCGTGCTGTATCCAGCCCTGCGGGCGCGGGGCCGGGAGTTTACGGCGCTCCAGCGTATGACTATCGGGCTCGTCTTCGGGGCGCTGTCGTGGGTGGTGGTGGGCGGGATGCAGGTGGTGATCGACCGCGGGCAGGCCTTCACGATCGTGTGGCAGGTGCTGCCCTACGCGCTGCTGACTTTCGGCGAGGTGCTGGTGTCGGCCACGGGGCTGGAGTTTGCCTACTCGCAGGCGCCGCCGGCGATGAAGGGCGCGATCATGTCTTTCTGGAGCCTGTCCGTCACCATCGGCAACCTTTGGGTGCTGATCGTGAACGCCGCGGTGAAGAACGACGCGGTGACCGGCGCCATCAAGCAGTCGGGGTTTGGCCTCACGGCGTTCCAGATGTTCTTCTTCGCCACATTCGCCTTCGCCGCCGCGGCGGCCTTCGGGTGGTATGCGCGCTCCTACCGCACGGTGGACCATTATCGGCGGGCGTGAGTTGTAGCGGCGGCTCTGTCCGCGAATGCGGACGTGCCGCCTGGGACTTTGCCTTCGGGTGGCGGCTGCGGGCCACTCGGCAGCGGCCACCCGGAGAGGAAGTTTGAGGCGGCACGTCCGCATTCGCGGACAGAGCCGCCTCTACAACGCAACGGTGGGGATGCATGCGCCCGCCGCTTTGGGGAGATTGAGGCGCAGACGGGGGTTGCAGTTCCGGCAGAAATCCTCACTCTCCCATTTCCCCTGCAACCACCTCACCCTTCCGCTTCGGCGGGACCAACCAGAACCAAATCCCATGGGCGATCGTTCCCCTAAAGCCAATCAGAAGCAAAAGTCGCAGCAGCAGGCCAAGGCCTCCAGCTCAAGCCAGAAAAAGCAGCAGGCCGCCGCCGCCAAGCAGGTCGTCGCTCCGAAGAAAAAGTGACGCGAGCCAATTCCCCCTCGATCCAACCAACCGAAAGACCAATCCATTATGGGCAAAGGTGACAACAGCCAACGCAAGGAAGTGAAGAAGCCAAAGAAGGAGAAGCCGAAGCCCGCCCCGGCGGGACGGAAGAAGTAAGCGTGGCTTCCCGCCGCCGGGGCGATTCGCTCCGGCGAGCCATGCGCCGGCGGCGCAGCGAGGCTGCTCCTCGTCTCGGCTCCGCCGTCGCGGTGGTCTCGGGCCTTACCGTGGGGTGAGGCCACGCCGGGCTTTGTTTGATTCTGTCGTCGCGCTGACGGTCGCGCGCGCGAGGATGTCGCCCGGTGGCTCAAGCGGCATCGGTGCCGTGGGGTAGAGGCGGCCCTGTCAGCGCAGCGGATGTGCCGCTTGTGGATTTGTTTTGGGTGGCCGCCGCAGGTTGGCAGCCCTTCCCGCGGCCACCCCGGAATTGGTTTGAGGCGAGAGCGTTGCGCCGTGACCGCGATCTCTGGCGCCGTGCAGATTCCCTCGAATTACAGATGAGCCTCGGCCGTTGCGTATTGGCTTTGGGCTTTCTGGCCCTCGCGCTTGGCGGTTGCGCCACGGGGACGGATCGCGTGGCGGGTGAGTCCATGCACCGCGATCTCGTCTATGCGACCCGGGGCGTCCGCCCGTTGCACCTCGACCTCTACGTGCCGGCCGCACCGCGGCCGGCGCCGCTCGTCGTGTGGATTCACGGCGGGGGCTGGATCGCGGGGGACAAGGCGTATCGCCTCCTCGTGCGCGACCTCACGCGCGACGGCCTCGCGGTCGCCTCGGTGCAATACCGGCTGAGCTACGCCGCGCCGTATCCGGCCGGGGTGGACGATTGCGCGGACGCCCTCGCGTGGCTGCGGGCCAACGGCGCGCGCTTCGGCGTAGACGCGGCGCGCATGGGTCTGGCGGGCGATTCCTCCGGCGGGCACTTCGCGGCCCTGCTCGGCACCCGGCAAGGCCGGCCGCGGGTGCGCGCGGTGCTGGCGCTCTACGCTCCGGCCGACCTCGGGGCGCTCAACGACGCGCACGGCGGCGGGCGAAAGAACAACCTCATCGCGCGGTTTCTCGGCGGCCCGGTGCCGGATCGCCTGCGCGAGGCAGAGGAGGCGAACCCGGCGCTCTCCATCGGCGCGAACTCGCCCGCGTTCCTTTTCCTCCACGGCTCGGACGACAGCTTGGTGCCGGTGGAGCAGAGCGAGCGGCTGCACCGGGCGCTGCGGCGGAAAGGCATCCGCTCGGAGCTCGTTGTTCTACCCGGCGTCGGCCACGCCTTCGGATTACAAGGCGAGAACCTGCGCCGCGTGGCGCGATTTTTCCGCGAGAACCTCGGCGCGGACGCTACAGGCCGAGGTCGGACAGACCGGGATGGTCGTCGGGCCGGCGGCCGAGCGGCCAATGGTATTTCCGGTCCTCGAGGCGAATCGGGAGGTCGTTGATGCTGGCGAGGCGGCGGCGCATGAAGCCGCGCTCGTCGAACTCCCAGTTCTCGTTGCCGTAGGAGCGAAACCATTGGCCGGAGTCGTCGCGCCACTCGTAGGCGAAGCGCACGGCGATGCGGTTGCCCGCGCAAGCCCACAGCTCCTTGATGAGGCGGTAGTCGAGTTCGCGCGCCCACTTGCGCCGGAGGAACTCGACGATCTGCGCGCGGCCGGCCGGGAACTCGGCGCGGTTGCGCCAGGTGGAGTCGGGCGTGTAGGCGAGGGCGACGCGCTCGGGGTCGCGGGAGTTCCACGCGTCCTTCGATCCCGAGGCGGACTTTCTTCGCGGCCGACTCGGGATCGAAGGGTGGGAAGGG
>CALMOL010000104.1 GCA_937871685.1 uncultured Verrucomicrobiota bacterium | reverse complement strand
AACTCCCTCCCCGTCCCATGCTTGCCCCCGGCTCCAAGGCCCCCGACTTCTCGCTTTCCTCCAAGGTCGAGGAAGGTCTCCGCCACGTCACGCTCGCCGAGCACACGGCCCGCGGGCCGGTGGTGCTGCTTTTCTTCCCGATGGCCTTCACCGGCGTGTGCACGGAGGAGATGTGCAGCGTGAGCCAGGGCCTGGATTCCTACCGCGACGCGGGCGCCACCGTGCTCGCCATTTCGGGCGACAACCCGTTCGCGCAGGAGGCATGGGCCAAGAAGGAGAAGATCACCCTGCCGCTGCTCTCCGACTACGACCACCGCGTGGCCCGCGAATACGGCGTGGCCTACGAATCGTTCCTGCCGCAGTTTCATCTCGGCATGGGCGGCGTGGCCAAGCGCGCCGCCTTCGTGATCGACCGCGCGGGGATCATTCGGCACGCCCAGAGCGATGAAGACCCCAAGAAGCTGCCGGACTTCGGGGCCGTGCAAAAGGCCGTGGCCGAGCTCGGCAAATGATCCCAACGCCCGACTGCTAGGCGACCTTCCCTTCCCTCCGCCCATGCTCCGCGCCCTTCCCAAATCACAGCAGGCGCGCTGGCTGGAAATCGGCCGCGCCTTCGAGCGCGTGCGGCGGCCGGCGCGCCCGGGCGAGCACGTGGCCTTCACCCCCGTGGCCGAGGCTGGAACGGCGAGGACGATCCCGACGCGGTTTCCCGCGCGGACGGCACGCATCCCTTCCGCCCTCCGGCCAACCTTCGCGGACGCGACGGCGTCCCCGCCGGAAGCGAGCGAGGCGCCCGCCCCGCCCATCGCCGCCGAGGTCTCACCAGTCGTGGAGGAGACGCCGACAGCTCCACCGCCTGCCGTGGAGCCCGTGCCCGCCACGGTCACGAGCGAGGCCGTGGCGCAGGCGGAGCCGGAGGCAACCCCAACGCCGGCGGAGTCCGTGACCGCTGCTGCTACGGAAGCGCCGACGCCCACGGCCGATGCAACCCCCGCCGTCCACGCGCCGGAGCCGGCCGACTTCTTCTCCGAGGGACTCCTTCGCCGGCGCCAGCTCGCGTCGGCCGCCGAATGGGGCGGCTGGACCACCTACGCCGCGATGAAAGATATCTTTCCCGGCGATGAAGCGGCGGAAGGAGGCCACATTGCCGCGACGCCCCCGGCGGCCAGCCTTTCCCACTCGCCGACGGCTGTGGCTGGCTCCCCAGAGCCGCCGCCGACCCCCGCGCCGGAATGCCGCACGGAAGAGACAGAGCCACGCGTTTCCGCGATCGAATACTTCCGCGCCGCGCCGTGGTGAAAAGCGCGTCCTTCCCGCCGATCATGATCCCGGACCCAGGCTTGCCGCCGCGCTTGCACCCCGAGACCGCGCCGATCTTTCGCGCGGCCGCCGGCCGTCCGTTCACGGACAATGAGTTGGATGAGATCTGCCGCGTGTTCCCGGAGCGCGCCAAAACCGCGGCACAGGTAGCCGAGCTGTGGGAAGCGGCAGCCAACGCGCTCGGACCATTGCCGGCCGGCGCTCCCCCGCCGCGCGTCTTCCGTGCCGAGCTTGCCTCGCTTGGGCAAGCGGCGCTTGCCGGAGAAGGGACGTCGATCCTCGCGGCGGCGGAGCGATGGCAATCCAGCGAGGCGACAGCATTTGCGTCCTCGCTGCGCGGCGTCGGCCGCGCCTGGGCGGAAAACGCGCTTCGCCGTTTGGAGGCAGCTCCGCCGGCGGGCCCCCGGCTGGCCGAGTGGACACCCGACGAGTGGGCGGACTGGCTGCACGAATGGTTCGGACAACGCGATTGGCAGCTAGGGGCGGATTTCACTTCCGCGCCGACGGATGGCTTGATGGCATTCGTCATTCATCAAGCCAAGGGAGCCCGCGGTCACTTTTCGCCGCCGCTGCTCGCCGGCGCGCTTGGGCAGTTCGGCTCGCAGCTGAGCGGGGCAAGCCTGGAGGGCATTTTCGTCGGGGAAGGCGCTCTGGGTGCGACGTTGCCAGCGGACCGGGAGAGCCGCGCCAGTCACGGCCTTCTCTTCTTCGTCACCTCGCCCGCGCGCGCCGCCGAGGCGGGGACGATGGCCGCGGCCGGACAAGCGCCAGGGGCAATCCGCGCCGCCCTCCGACGCACAAAGCCCTTGCCCGCTCCAGGCCCGGCCGCTACGGGTGGCGCGCCATGAGGCAGCCCCCCTACTTCATGCTCATGCTCGCCGCGACGGCGGCGCTCCTCGCGCCGGCCGCGATTCGCGCGCAGGGCAGCCCCTACACGAGCGCAAGCGACTTCGCGGCCAACGCGATGCGGATGCGCGAGAACGCGCTCGGCAAGCTGGAGCCGCAGGTCAACGTTCCTACCTCCGGCGGCTTCTTTCGCGGCTTCTCGCGCTACCCGTGGAAGGAGAACATCGTGACCACCGTGTTCTGGGTCGGCGAGCGCCCCACGGCCAACAACCCCACGCCCAATCATAAAAGCTCGTGGGATCCGGCCTGGGCGGGCAACTACGGCGGCTTCGACAGCCCGGACCCCGGCGCACGCAACGGCTTCGTCCCCCGCGCGTTCACGCCGCGGCTGAACCCCTTCTACATCGCGCTGCCCTACAACGACGTGAGCCAGGGCAAGCACAAGGTCGAGGCCCCCACGGTGATCCCCTGGTTCCGGCAGGCCGTGCTGCAATATGGCAAGACGGTGCTGCGCGGGCGCTGGATCGCCGTCCGCCGCGGCTCGAAGACCGCCTACGCGCAATGGGAGGACTGCGGCCCCTTCTCTACCGACCATTGGCAATACGTCTTCGGCAACGAGCGCCCCCGCGCCAATCTCAATGCCGGCGCCGGCTTGGACGTATCGCCCGCCGTGCGCGACTACCTCGGCCTGCAGCCCACCGACGTGACCTCCTGGCGCTTCGTGGACGAGAGTGAGGTGCCGCCCGGCCCGTGGCGCAACTGGGGCGAGAACAACCCCTTCGTGCAACGCCAGCGCGGCACCAACCAGGTGAAGATCCCCACGCACGAGGGCGCCCTCCGCGCGCTGAACAACTCGGGCGCACGGGCGAGGTGAGGGAACAAACGGCCGAAGGCTGCCGATAAAAGGCGGGTTGTTGTCGGCTCGGAGTTCCCCCGTGGCGGCCTCACTAGATGTTGCAAGCCACAGGCCGCGGCGGCCACTTCGTCCACCTTTGCCCCCTACGGCCGCGTCGGCTCCAGCGGGGCGCTGAACTTGACCAGCTCCACGCGCAGCAAAGCTTCGACACGCTCGGCGCCGACCACGGAGCGGAGCACGGTGTCCACGGGCACGACGGCGGGCGCCGCCGGAGGCGGCGCGGCGACCACTGCCGGCGCGGAAGCAGCAGCGGCCTCGCCCGTGCCGCCGGCGGCGTCGGCGGCCTTGCGCAACTGCTCGGCGGTGAGGCGGGCGGGGCCCTTTTCCTTCTCGTTGCGCACGCGCAGGGCGCGGATCACGAGCAAGGGGCGCTGCTCCATCAGCTTCGCGATCGCGCGGCGCATCGCACCCTCGCCGCCGGCGATGGCCAGATTGAAGGGCAGCCGGCTCACCAAGTCGGCGCCGGCCACGGCGGTCTTGCGCGCGGGCGTGGACGCGGTTGGCGCGGCCGGCGCAGGGGCAGCCGGGCCGGCTTCCTCGGGCGTGGGGGCGCGCTGAATGGCGAAGGATTCCACGCCGGCCTCGATCAATGCGAGGGACGCTCGCTGGAGCGTCCCCAGCTCCCGAGCGAGCAACGGCACCGCGGACTCGCGCGGCAGGGCGTTCTGGTAAGGCTCGAAGCCGAGATAGAACTTGTCGTCGAGCCGCACGCCGGCTTGCCGGGCGCGCGCCTTCACGTTGTCCACCTCGCGGCGCAGGCGGTCCTGGAAGCCGCTCGGGTCCAGCCGCTCGTCCGCTCCCTCATAGGCGGCGAACTGCCCGCGCAGCGCGCGCAGCGACGCCTCGTAGGATTTCCGCTGCTCGTCGAGCCGGCCGATGTTCGCCGGCTCGGGAAAGGGCTGGAGCGCGGCGAGGCGCTTGAACTCGGACTCCTGCTGCATCCACCGTTCGTCCACCTCGGCGAGGCGACCGGACTCACCGACAATCAGCCAGGTCAGCACGCCCGCGCCGACCACGACGATGGCGATCAGGCCGACAAGGAAAGGATTGGCGCGGAGCCAGTTCATGGAAGGCGAGCGTCTGTCTTCCCGAGAGGAAGAAGGGAGACAGGATTACAGGATTATAGGATTACCAGGACTGGAAGGCGCGGGAGCAGCTCTGCCCATCCTCAAGCCGAGGGCGACAGCGATCTTGGGAAGCAACCAAAGTCTTTCCTCAGGCAATCCGGTTAATCCTGTAATCCTGTAATCCTGTCTAAATTTGCCTCGCATGGTCACGGTGTCGGCAGCGGGTTTCTGAGCTTGAGCTGAAGCTCGTATTCGAAGGCCCAGTCGGTGGCGTTTTGCGGAGCGCGCTTGGTGATGATGGCGGCCTGGTTGTTGAGGTCGAGGTCGAAGAGCGGCGACTTCGCCAGGGCCTGCACGTAGTCCACGATCACGCGGTCCTGCGCCGGGTTCACGAGGTAGAGGCCGCGCACGCGCAGGCCGTCGATCACCGGGCCAGCGGGCGCAGGCGCCTTGCTGCCTTGCGGGGGCCGCGAAGGGGAAGGAGAGGCAACGGGTGCGCCGGGAGCGTTTCCTGTCGAAGCGCCGGCCACGGCGGCGAGCGGCGCATCCGGCTTGGCGAAGTCGAGCGGCGCGCCGCCGCGCGTGGGCTCGAGCGCGGTGATCCACAGGAAGTTCTCGGGCAGGCGCGCGTTTAGCTCGGCGATGACCTTGGGCCACCACTCGCGGTCATTCGCCACGCCGAGCAGCGGCGCCGCCTGGGCCTGGAGCGCGGCGAGGTCGGCGCGCGACTTCTTCATCTGGGCCTCGACGCCCTGCATTTCCTTCACGCGTTCCTCGACCTGCACGAGGGCGCCCTGCTTGAGGTCGGCCGCGCGGTGGAGCTGGAACCACCAGCCGCCGAGCGCGAGGAGCACGCACGCGCCGGCCAGGGCGAGCGCGGGCCGTCGGCGGGCGTCGCGCCGGGCGCGCACCACGGAGGACGGCGGGAGGTTCAGCTCCATCGGGCAATGCGTCGCGGAGCGCCACGCGCGGCCGACGAGCTCTCCCCGCGCGTGGGCGTCGCGGCCGGCGCGCTTGAGGTCGGCCGAGGGGGCGACGGCGACGTTGCGGAAGGGGTTCAGAAAATCCACTGGCACGTTGAATTTCTCGCCGAAGAACTCGCGGGCGAAGCCGAGGTTCACGCCGCCACCGCACAGGTAGATGCGGTTGGGCGCGGCGCCGCCCTGCTGGGCGCGGTAGGAATTCACGTTGCGCGTGATCTCCGCGTGGAGGCGGGTCATGGCGTTGCGGATCACCTTGGAAGCGCGGGCGATCTCGGGGTCCTTGTCCTCGGCGTAAGCGCCGCCGAGCGCGATGTAGGCACCGGCCTTCTTGCGGTTCTCAGCGGCGGGGAAGGCCTCGCCGAACTCCTTGGCCAGCGCCTCGGTGACCTTGGTGCCGCCGGTGGGCACGGAGCGAGCGAAGACGCGGCCGGGCTCGACGAAGATGAGGTTCGTGTTGCGCGCGCCCACGTCCACGAGAAGCGAGCAGCCGGGCAGGCCGGGGTAGTTGTAGCGGAAGGCGTTGTAGAGGGCCATGGGCGCCGCGTCCACCACCTGCGGGCGGAAGCCGGCGTCCTCCACGGCGTCGGTCAACTCCTCCAGCGCGTCCGCCTTGGCGGCAACAAGAATGAGCTCGGCCTGCTCGTCCCCCGCGGCGTCCTTGGGCACCACGACCTGCCAGTCCCACACGATCTCATCGATGGCGACGGGGACATTCTGCTGCACCTCGAAGCCGGCCATCTCGGCGAGGCGCTCGGGCGCGGCGCCGGGCACCTTCACGAACCGCGTGAAGAGCATCTGCCCGCTCAGCGCGTAGGAGAGCGGCGCGCCGGACTTGACCTGGAGGGCATCGCGCAGCTCCCGCAACGCGAGGCGCACCTGCGGCAGGCGCTTGTCGTCGGCGGCCGGGTCCGCGAGGATCTCCTGCCTTCGGTAGCGGCGCAGCGTGAGGGCGCCATCGCTCCCGCGGGTGAATTCGCCAAGGGCGAGGGACTGGGTCCCAAGGCTCAGGACGAGGATCGGAGCGGCGGCCATGGGGAAGGGGGAAAACTCGAAGCTCGAAGTTCGAAACAAGCTCCGAAAAGGTCAGAAAGTCTCGAAGCGCAAGGGCGGCGTTCTCGGTGCTTTCGGGAGCTTCATGCTTTCGGCGCTTGTTTCGAGTTTCGAACTTCGAGCTTCGAGTTTTTCATTTCGCTACCTTGATGGCCTCGTAGCGATCCCAGTAGAGCGGCGCGAAGGGCGTCTCGTTCTTGTTGAGCACGTAGCCGGGCGTCTGCTGGAGCGTGGTCCACCAAGGCGCCGCGCCGCGCGGGCCCTGCTTGAGCACGAACTCGGCGAGCGGCTGGGCCACGCCGGGGCGCACGATCTGCACGGCGATGTTCTCGATGGCGTTGGCGGTGAGGGGCTTGCCGCCGAGGAAGCGCGCGAGCGAGCGGGGCGACACATACATCACCGAGAACAGGCTCTGGCCGGAGGGAATGTTCACGTGCGTGACCTCGCCGGTGAGCAGCGTGCCGGCGAAGAGGATGTAGTAGCGCAGGGTCAGCTCCGGGGTGACCTCCGGGCGCGCGGAAAACTCCGTCTCGACCTCCAGCCACTGGCCCTGAGTAAAGCGGCGCGGGTCCCCGTTAAAGGTGTATTCCGGCGTGCGGATCACGGCCGGCGCGACCTTCTTGATGAGGAAGTCCCCCGCCTGCTGCGCGGAGGCCCCGAGAGGAAGGAGAAGGAGGAATAAGAAGCGCAGGAACTTCATGGGCGGAAAGAGTTTTGCCACGGAGACACGGAGAACACGGAGATAGACCAAAAGGGAAGCAAAAAACCGCGGCGCGGCAGGAGGAAGCAGCCGGGACCCGTTTTCTCCTCCGTGATCTCCGTGCCTCCGTGGCTAAGTTTTATCGCTCCGCCTGGGCGAAGGCGGCGAGCTGGTCTTCCTGCCCGCGGAAATACTCGATGGTGTCCACGATGCCCTCGGCGAAGGGCACTTTCGGCTCCCAGCCGAGCAGGGCCTTGGCGCGGGAAATGTCCGGCTGGCGCACCTTGGGGTCGTCTTGCGGCAGCGCGCGGAACTCGATCTCGGACTTGGTTTCCGTGATGCGCTGCACGTGCTGGCCGAACTCCAGGATCGTCATCTCGTGCGGGTTCCCCACGTTCACCGGCTCATGGAAGTTCGACTGCGAGAGGCGGAAGATGCCGTCGATCAGGTCGCTCACGTAGCAGAACGAGCGCGTCTGGCGCCCATCGCCGAAGACCGTGAGCGGCCGGCCGGTGAGCGCCTGGCCGATGAAGGCCGGCACCACGCGGCCGTCGCGCAGGCGCATGCGCGGGCCATAGGTGTTGAAGATGCGCACGATCTTCGTGTCCATCTTGTGGTAACGATGGTAGGCCATCGTCATCGCCTCGGCGAAGCGCTTGGCCTCGTCGTAGCAGCCGCGCGGCCCGATGGGGTTCACGTTGCCCCAGTAATCCTCGCGCTGCGGATGGATCAGCGGGTCGCCGTAGCATTCGGAGGTGGAGGCGAGCAAATATTTGGCTCCCTTCGCCTTGGCGAGGCCGAGCGAGTTGTGCGTGCCCAGCGCGCCGACCTTCAGCGTGGGGATGGGCAGTTCCAGGTAATCGATCGGCGAGGCCGGCGAGGCGAAGTGCCACACGTAGTCCACCTTGCCCGGCAGGAAGATGTGCTGCGACACGTCGTGCTTCACGAAGCGATAGCGCGCATTGCCGGCGAGGTGGCCGATGTTGCGCGTGTTGCCGGTGACGAGATTGTCCACCGCGATCACGGAGTGGCCCTCCTTGAGCAGGCGGTCGGTGAGGTGCGAGCCGAGGAAGCCCGAGCCGCCGGTGACGACGGAAACGGGGCCTTGCTCGACGACGTCGCGCGGGAAAAGGGAAGGCTCGGACATAGGCCGGGGACTGGTAGGCGGCCCGGCGGAGCATTCCAGCGGAGAATCAGCCTTCGGCGTGAGTCCGAGGTTTCACCACGAGGGACACGAGGAGCACGAAGGAGAACAGGGTTCGCTGAATTTTTCTCCGTGCTCTTCGTGTCCTTCGTGGTCGCTCCCGGCAAGCCGCGAGGAAAACGACTTCCGCCGGGGCTCTGTCGGCGTGGCGCGGGACGCACAATTTGCTCGCCCGCGCCTGCCCCCGCGGCGAGCGTCCCCCGTCTCCCCCCTCCAGAATGAACTCCTCCGTCCTCACCATCGGCCTGATCGCGGTGGCCGCGATCATTGCGCTCGTCATCCTCGGCGTCTTCTTCAACTTCATCGGCCTGTGGGTGCGCGCCCGCCTGGCCGGCGCGCCGGTCTCGGTGCTCAACCTCCTCGCCATGCGCCTGCGCGGCGTGCCCGTGGGCCTCATCGTGGACAACCGCATCACCGCCCACAAGGCCGGCATCCACCTCACGTCCGACCAGCTCGAGGCCCACTACCTGGCCGGCGGCTCCGTCGAGCACACCGTCCTCGCGCTCATCAACGCCGCCAAGGCCGACATCCACCTCGACTTCAACCGCGCCTGCGCCATCGACCTCGCCACCAAGGGCACCGGCAAGACCGTGCTCGAGGCCGTGCGCACCTCCATCAACCCGAAGGTCATCGATTGCCCCAACCCCGCCTCCGGCAAGACCTACATCGACGCCGTGGCCAAGGACGGCATCGGCGTGCGCGCCCGCGCCCGCGTCACCGTGCGCTCGAACCTCGACCGCTTCGTCGGCGGCGCCACCGAGGAGACCATCATCGCGCGCGTCGGCGAGGGCATCGTCACGAGCATCGGCTCCGCGAACTCCTACAAGGACGTGCTCGAAAACCCCGACCGCATCTCCAAGCTCGTGCTTTCCAAGGGCCTCGATAGCGGCTCGGCCTTCGACATCCTTTCCATCGACATCGCCGACGTGGACATCGGCGAGAACATCGGCGCCAAGCTCCAAGCCGAGCAGGCCGAGGCCGACAAGCGCGTTGCGCAGGCCAAGGCCGAGGTGCGCCGCGCCGCCGCCGTGGCCGTCGAGCAGGAGAACATCGCCAAGGTGGCCGAGCAGCGCGCCCGCGTGGTGGAGGCCGAGGCCCAGGTGCCGCTCGCCGTGGCCCACGCCTTCATGAACGGCAACCTCGGCATCATGGACTACCAGCGCCTCAAGAACCTCCAGTCCGACACCGAGATGCGCACCGCCATCGCCGGCGGCGGCCCCGGCGGCGGCCAGGCCGCGGGCGGCGGCACCTCGATCCAAGGCCCCGGGCGCTGAGCTGAGAAGGACCGAGAAGAGCCCGAGAGGATGGAGAATCGAACGAAGCGAGAAAGCCAGGGTGTCTGGGGCAATGGAGGATGGCAGAAAGTCCTCTCGCGCTAAGCCCGCCTCCATCGCTCGCCGGCTCCCTGCCATCTTCCATCCTCTCGGTTCTTCTCTTCCCCATGGACCCCGCGATTCTCAAGGCGCTGTTCTTTGTCGCTCTGGCGATCGTCGGCTACATCGTGAACCGCAAGAAGGAGAACGCCGGCGCGCCCGGAGAAAAGGCGCGGCCGGTGGATTCCTTCCCCGGCTCGGGCAACCGCCCCGCCGTGCCACCGAATCCCGGCGGGACGGCCGAGACGGAGAAGATGCGGAAGTTCTTCGAGGCGCTGGGACTGCCCAAGACGGACCTC
>CALMOL010000103.1 GCA_937871685.1 uncultured Verrucomicrobiota bacterium | reverse complement strand
TCGAGGACCGCATGCGGGTGACCGCGCGGCGGATCATGAGCGAGCGGGTCGGCAGAGATCGCTTGCGCGAAGGGGCCGCGCCGTCAATGATGCGCCCGCCCCGCCCCTCGCATGAACTTTCTGCTTGTCCCGCGCCTGTCCCGCCTCCTCGCCGCCGCCGTGCTCGCGGCTGGCTTGCTCGCCGCGCCCGCCGTCCAGGCGGAGCAGGGTGAGATCATCAAGTCGCTCTCCATCGCCGACACCGAGCGATTGCTCCAAGCCCTCAAGGTGGACTACACCGAGAAGAGCGAGGGCGTGTATCTCTTCCAGCTCAAGGGCTACAAGTGCCTGCTCTACAACAAGGGCAAGAACCTCCAGTTCTACGCGGGCTTCAAAATGCGCCGCCCCGTCACGCTGGGCCGCATCAACGAGTGGAACAAGACCAAGCGCTACTCGCGCGCCTACATCGACAAGGAAGGCGATCCGGTCATCGAGATGGATCTCGACCTCGAGGGAGGCGTTGCCTACGGCGCGGTCGGCGAGTTCATCCGGACCTGGATGCTGACGGTGGACCAGTTCACGCAGCACATCGATTTCAACAAGTAAGCGCGGCGGGCTCGCGCGGTCTCCGGGAACGGCCCGAGCGGCGTGCGGACTTCGGATGCTTGGCCCTGGGGGCCGGGCCCGCGCTTGCCTTCTCGGGTCGGCTCGGCAGGGATGCGTCCATGCCCGTCGCCACCGACTCCCCGCTCTCCAACGCGGACCTCGCCCCGGTGCCGCCCGAGCGGCGCACCTGGGGAACCTGGAACTTCGCCGCGCTGTGGATTTCCATGGCGGCGTGCATCCCCACCTACCTGCTCGCCTCCTCGCTGATCGAGGGCGGCATGGACTGGCGGCAGGCCGTCGGCACCATTTTCCTCGCCAATCTCATCGTGCTCGCGCCGATGATCTTGAATGCTCACGCCGGAACGGCCTATGGCATCTCGTTCCCGGTGTATTGCCGCGCGGCCTTCGGCACCCGCGGCGCAAACGTCCCGGCGCTCCTGCGCGCCCTTGTCGCCTGCGGTTGGTTCGGCATCCAGGCGTGGATCGGCGGCGCGGCCGTCCACAAGATTCTCGGCGTGCTCGCCCCCTCGCTCGTCTCGGCGGCCGGGAGCGGGGCGCTCGGGATCACCGCGTCCGAGTTTGCCTGCTTCCTCGTGTTTTGGGCGCTGAACGTGTGGGTGATCTGGCGCGGCATTGATTCCATCCGGCTGCTGCTTCTCATCAAGGCGCCGCTCCTCCTCGCCCTCGGGCTCCTGCTCCTGGCGTGGGCGTGGGACCGCGCCGGCGGCTTCGGGCCGATCCTCGCTCAGCCCTCGGCCTTCGCCCCGGGCCAGCCGAAGGCAGGTGGGTTCTGGCCCTTCTTCTTCCCGGCGCTCACGGGAATGGTCGGGTTTTGGGCCACGCTCTCGTTGAACATCCCGGACTTTTCCCGCTACGCCCGCTCCCAGCGCGCCCAGGCCGCCGGGCAGGCGCTCGGCCTGCCGCCGACGATGGCGCTTTATGCGTTCATCGGCGTGGCGGTCACGTCCGCCACCGCCGTCATCTACGGCAAGTCGATCTGGGACCCGGTGGAGGTGCTCACGAGGTTCTCAAGTCCCGCCGTGCTCGTCAGCGCGATGCTTGCGCTTTGCCTTGCCACGCTTGCGACGAACATCGCGGCCAATGTGGTGTCGCCGGCGAACGACTTCGCACACTTGGCGCCGCGCTGGATCGGCTTTCGCGGCGGCGGGTTGATCACCGCGCTGCTGGGCGTGGCGATGATGCCGTGGAAGCTCGTCGCCGATCCGTCCGGCTACATCTTCACCTGGTTGGTCGGCTACTCCGCGTTGCTCGGCCCCATCGGTGGAATCCTGATCGCCGACTACTACGCGTGGCGCGGTCGCCTCCTGGACGTGGACGCGCTCTACGATCCGCGCGGCGAGTATTCCTACCGTAACGGGGTCTCGGTGGTGGCGCTTGTGGCACTCGTGACCGGCGTGCTGCCGAGCCTGCCGGGCCTCCTGGTTGCCGTGAGGCTCCTTCCCGCGGCGAGCGTCCCGGCGTGGGTGGCGGCGCTTTATGGCTATGCGTGGTTCGTGGGTTTCGGCGTGGCGTTCCTCGCGTATCTCGTGCTGCGCCGCCTGTTTCCAACGGGGTGAGGAAGCAAGAAGCATCGGCGAGAAGCAGGCAGCGAGGCCGTGCCCGCGACCCGGCCTCGCGGCGTCTCGAAGGAGGCCGGCGCGATGGTTCGCCCGCAACGTCGTTCCCGAGCGCATTCTCCCTCGGCAGGGGGCCGAGCTTTCGCGGACGATCGCCCAAAAACCGCCGTGACCATCTCCTGGCCGGCTCCGGCGGAAGGATCGGATTTATCGCTGAAATTATAGAACTTCTTGCCGTTTGCCCAGGATTGCCTCCTTTCGCTTCGTCGAGCCTTGCGGTGTTGTCCTGTTGTTCTTCTTTCGCGCCTCATGCCCGCCTTGCCCCTCCCCAGCGTCGCCCTCCCGCCGCGGCGCTCTAGTTCCGAGCCGGACCAGCCAGCGGTGCCGGCCAGCTCGTCGAATCTTGCCGAGTTTGTCCTCCAGGCTAGCCCGGACGCGATGTATCTGCTGACCGAGGACGGCGAATGCCTCGACCTCCGTCAGGCCGCTGCGTCAGCCGATGCCGTGACTCCCTCCGCCCGCCTCGGGGAATGGCTCCCGGAAAACCAGGTCGAAGCGCTGCGCGATCTTCACCGTCGCGTGCTTTCCACCGGACGGGCAGGGGTGCTTGAGAGTTCCGTTGGGCAGCGGGGCGAAGAACGCTGCCTCGAAACGCGCCTCGTGCCCGTCGCCGGCCGTCGGGTGCTGGCGGTTGTGCGCGACATCACCGAGCGCCACCTGCTCCACCGGCAGTTGATCGAGGCGAAAAAGATGGAGGCTGTCGGCCAACTCGCCGGCGGCGTCGCGCACGACTTCAACAATCTGCTGACCGTCGTCACCAGTAGCCTGAACTTGATCTCGCTGCCCGGCGGTCATCCCCACCAAGCCTTCCTCAACGCCGCCCACCAAGCCGCCGACCGAGCCGCCGAGCTCTCCCGTCGCCTGCTCAACCTCGCGCGCCGCTCGCCCCTGAAATCGGGGCCGGTGCACCTGAACGACCTCGTGCGCGAGATGGTCGGCATCCTCCAGCATGTCTTCCCGCCCGGCGTGGTCTTTGAACTCGAGCTCGCGCCGGAAGACTGCGTGGTGACGGGCGACGGGAGCCAGCTTCACCAGGTGCTGATGAACCTATGCCTGAACGCGCGCGACGCCATGCCCGGCGGGGGCGTCCTCACGCTCGAGACCGGCTGCGTGCGAACCAGCTCGGACGGGATGCTTGGCCACCCCGGCACCCATGGGCGGCTGACGGTGCGCGACACCGGCATGGGCATGGCGCCGGAGGTGCGCGAGCGGATCTTCGAGCCGTTTTACACGACCAAGGAGCAAGGTCGCGGCACGGGGCTTGGGCTGGCCATGGTGCAGGGCATCATCGGTCACCACGGCGGCTGGATCGAGTGCGAGAGCCACCTGGGCCAGGGCACGAGCTTCCACGTTCACCTGCCGCTGGCGGCAGCGCCGGAACGCGCGCCCGCGCCGCCCCTGCCGGCGCCCGCGCCCACGAGCGAGCCGCCGCTCTGCCTGCTGGTGGACGACGAGGAGTTGATCCGCGACTTCGCCACCACCGGCCTTGGCGCGGCGGGCTTTCGCGTCCTCACCGCGCCCGACGGTCGGCGGGGATTGGAACTGTTCCATCGCAACCGCGGCGATCTGGCCGTGGTGATCCTCGATCTCGCGATGCCCGGACTTTCCGGCCTTGAGGTGCTGCACGAGATCAAGCGAGCGTCGCCCACGACGAAGGTGCTGTTTTCCTCCGGCTACATCACCGAACTGAGCGGCGCCAGCACCGCGGCCGACGCGTTCCTTCAGAAACCCTACGACCGCTCCTCGCTCGTCCGGGCGGTTCGTGGCTTGATTCCAACCGTCTCCTGAGCCCGGCGATCCCCCCCTCCCACCATGCAATTCTTCCTGCGCCACATCGAGCTTTTCCTCTCCGCGGCTGGCCTGCTGGTCATCGTTGCGGTCCCCGGCCTCGCGCCAAACCTCTTCGGCTCGCCGTGGCGCACCGCCGCCGTCACGGCCACCGTGGTGGGCGTGCTGCACGGCGTGATTTTCTGGTTGGTGCGCTCGCGGCAGAGAAGGCTTCGCGAGCAAACCATCTCCGACATTTCCGGAATGCTGCGCGACGTCGTCAACAACCAGCTCACGATCATCGCCATGGCCTCGGAATCCGACGCGGCCGCCCGCGCGAAGACCACGGTGGAATCCGCCCGGAACATCTCCACGCTCGTCAACTCCTTGAACGAGGAAAAGCTGAAGGAGTGGCGCGAGCGGTTTCCCAACCTGCCCGCCGTCGAGCCGGCGGCGCGCTGAGCGGCAGCGCAGAAAAGGAGGCTCGGGCCTCCGAGGTGGATGGCGCGGTCCCTCGCGCCATTGCGCGCGGCGCAGCCGCCTGGATTCTTGGGCGCCTCGCCCTTCCGTTGGCGCGAGGAACCGCGCTACCCACCCCAATGCCGCGCCTTGCGGCGGCCGGCGAAAAGCCCCACGCTCCCGCCATGCTGTCCGAAGCCGCTCCGCCCGCCGCCGCTCCCGCGCTGCCTCCCTGCGACCACGCCCCGCGCCCCTACGAGGGACCGTCCGCCGAGGAAGTCCTGGCGCTTCGGCGGCAGTTTCTGTCGCCCTCGATCTTCCACTACTACCAGCGGCCGGTGATGATCGTGGAGGGCCGTGGCCAATGGCTCTGGGACGAAAAGGGGCGGCGCTACCTCGATGGCTTCGGAGGCATCGTCACGGTGAGCGTGGGCCATTGCCACCCGCACGTCGTGGCCGCGGCGCACCGGCAGAACGAGTTGCTCCAGCACACCACCACGATCTACCTCAACCCCGAGATCGCCCAATACGCCGAGGCCCTCGCCGCGCGGATGCCCGGCGAGCTGAAGGTGTGCTACTTCGTCAACTCCGGCTCCGAGGCGAACGACTTGGCTCTCCTGATGGCGCGCGCCGCCACGGGCAACTACGACATGATCGCCCTGCGCAACGGCTATCACGGCGGCAATGCCTCGGGCATGGCGCTCACGGCGCATTCCAACTGGAAATACAACGTGCCGCACGCCTTCGGAGTCCACCACGCGCTCGCGCCGGATCCCTACCGCGGTCCCTTCGTCGGCGCTCCCGACGAGGCCAAGAAATACGCCGACGACGTGCGCGGCGTGATCGACTACGCGACGAGCGGCCGCATCGCCGGCTTCATCGCCGAGAGCATCCAGGGCGTGGGCGGCACCGTGGTATATCCCGAGGGTTACCTGCGCCGCGCCTACGAGCACGCGCGCGGGGCTGGCGGCGTGTGCATCGCCGACGAGGTGCAGACTGGTTTCGGCCGGCTCGGCACGCATTACTGGGGCTTCGAGACGCAAGGCGTGCTCCCCGACATCGTGACGATGGCGAAGGGCATCGGCAATGGCATCCCGCTGGCCGCCGTGGTGACCACGCCGGCAATCGCCAAGGCGCTCACCCAGCGCATCCACTTCAACACCTTCGGCGGCAACCCGGTGGTCTGCGCCCAGGGCAAGGCCGTGCTGGAAGTGATCGACCGCGAGAAGCTCCAGGAGAATTCCCAGCGCGTCGGCGGTCGTCTCGCATCGGGGCTGCGCCGCCTCGCCGAGAAGCACTCGCTCATCGGCGACGTGCGCGGCTCCGGCCTCATGCTCGGCGTGGAGCTGGTGACCGACCGCGCCACGAAGGAGCCGGCCAAGTCCGAGACCGCCCGCGTGTGGGAGCGCGCGAAGGAACTCGGCTTGCTCATCGGCAAGGGCGGCTTCCACGGCAACGTCCTCCGCATCAAGCCCCCCATGTGCATTACCGCGGCCGACGCCGACTTCATCGTCGAGGTGCTGGACCTGTGCTTGGCGGAGGCTTGAGCCTAGCTACCGCGTAGTCTCGCGGGGCGCCGGCCGCACGAGTGGCTGGCGCAAGACGCGCACAACCTGCGTTCGGCCGTTGCGCCCCGGCCCGCGAGCGGCTTGCCCATGCGCCGTGCCGCGCTGCGACGCCACGCCAGTGTTGCCCCGGGATGGTGCAGCGCGCAAGGTTTCACTTGATCGGTGTCCGCGCCGCCGGCCCGGCGGTTGGCGGCCGAGTGGCGGCGCACCGCGGCGATCCTCGCCGCCGGTGAGGTGGCGACGCTGGAGGAAGCGGTCCACGAGCTGGACGCCGCCGAGCTAGAGGAGCCTCTTCACGGGGACAAATCGGTGGACGCGGTCCTACGTTTGCTCACCGGCCTGTGCGCCGAAGTCCGCGGGCGCTGACCAACTCTCCCCTCACGCGTTCTCCTGGTCCCAGCGCACGGCCTCGCGCAGCAGGCCGGTCATGGAGGAGAGGCCGAGCTTGTCCTTGATGCGCGCGCAGTAAGCCTGGACGGTTTTCAAGCTCAGGCCGAGCGCCTCGGCGATCTGGGGCGTCCCCCGGCCGCGGCCAAGGAGGCGGAACACTTCCAGCTCGCGGTCGGAAAGCTGCTCGATCGGCGAGCGCACCTCGCCGTTGCGCTGCCCGAGCACGCGCGTGGCCATCGCCGCCGCGAAGCCCGCGCCCACGTGGACGCCGCCGCCGAGCACGGTGCGCAGCGCGGCCAGGATCTGCTTCGTCGTGTCGCGCTTCATCACGTAGCCGCGCGCGCCGGCCCGCAGCGCGCGCTCGGCGTAGAGGCTTTCCTCGTGCATCGAGAGCACCACCACGGCCACGCCGGGGTGCAGCGCGCGCAGGTTCTTGATGAGCTCCAGGCCGGAAGCGTCGCGCAGCGTCAGGTCCACCACGGCGGCATCGGCCTTCGCGGCGCCGATGAGGTCGGGCGCGGCGCGGGGATCGTCGGTTTCGCCGCACACCTCCAGATCGGGCGACTGCGTGATGAGGGAAGCCAGCCATTCCCGCACGAGCGGGTGGTCGTCCACGAGAAACACGCGGCGCTTGCGGGCGGCGGGGCTGGTGGTCGGCATCGTGGCAGGATAAGCCGCGCTCACGGCGCCGGCCAGCAGCACGCGACCACCGTTCCCGCGCCGGATGAGGACTCCATCGTGAGCGCGGCACCGATGATCTGCGCCCGGTGCTCCATCAACCGCCGGCCCATGCCGGCGGTGGGCTTCACCGGCGGAAGGCCGACGCCGTCGTCGGTGACGGTCAGCAGCGCGCCTTCCATGGAATGCGGATGCACGGCCAGCTCGATGAGGATGAGGCGGGCACGGGCGTGCTTGAGGGCGTTGGCGGTGGCCTCCTGCGCGATGCGGAAAAGGTGCATGGCCGCGCCGGGATCGCGCACGGGCACGGGGGTCTCGGAGCGGAAGATGCAATCGATCCCGCTTCGCTCGCTCATCTGCGCGGCAAAGGTTTCCAGCGCCGACATGAGGCCGGCGGTCTCCAGCTCCACCGGGTAGAGGCCGCGCGCGAGACCGCGCGTCAGCTCGATGCCATCCTCGATCATCGCGGCAAGGCGCTGCGCGTCGCGGCCGGCGGGCACGTCGCCGAGGCGGTCGGAGAGCACCTGCGCGGCGAGCGCGGAGGCGGTGAGGTGCTGGCCGAGCGAGTCGTGCAGCTCGCGGCCGATGCGCCGCTGCTCGCTCTCGGCCACGTCGAGGAGCTCGGCTTCCAGGCGCGCGCGCTCGGCGATCTCGCGGCGCAGCTCGCGGGTGCGCTCCTCCACGCGCGCCTCCAGGTTGCGCAGCCCATCGTGCAGCCGGCGCAGGACCTCGGCAAAGGCGCCGAAGACGGCGACGCGGATCAGGACGTTCCACGCGAGGAGCGGAGTGTCCCAGTGGCCGGTCTCGGCGGCCAGCGCCGCCTCCATGCCCACCGAGGCCAGCGCGGCCGTGCCCCAGGCGCCGGCCCGGCCAAGGCACCACGCGGCGAGCCCGACGGGGACCAGGTAGAAGACGAGCCACGAGTATTCCCGCCCGGTGACGTAGTCGAGGACCGCCATCACGGCGAGCAAGGCGACGACGACCGCGCCGCGCGCGGGCGCCGAGCAGGATTCCAGGCCATGGATGAACGCGCTCCACCAATGCATCACGGCCACGGCATGGCGGTGACGCGCGGTGCCGTCAAGCGATGGGGCCAGCGCGGCCGTCCGGGGCAAGGCTTCGGATGTCATGCGGCGAGGCGAAAGGACGGAGCAAACCAGCCGCGGGAAAATGAAACGCGGCCGCCGGGGGCTCACGAGGCGGAATGCCTCGCTACACCTCCAGTGGCCGCGTTCACTCTAACCCCCCAGTTAGAAAAGCGTGGTCGGCATGGGCACTGGTCCTGGGGGGTGGATTTGGCGCGCCGATGGCCGGTTTGGAAAGCGACGCCGACTGGTGATTGCCAGCCTAGGCGTGGCAAAATCATATCCTCGGCCCAGGCCCCCACAATTGGGCCTAGCCGCGCCGTCACGTCGGGCCGCGCCCTACGCGATTGCAGACCGTCCCTCGCCGACCTCGCGCCGACTCAGCGCGTCTCGGTCTGGTTCGGCTTGACCGCCACGGCCTGTAGCGGCACCCGCGCGATCATCTTTCCGGCCAGGGAAAGGTCGAACGAATACACGCCCGGCTTCGGGATCGGCAGGCCGTCGAGATTCAGGACGAAGTTGCGCGAGAAGAAGGCCGACTCCTCCGGGATCTCCGGCACCTCGAACTGGATGACCATGGGCTTCGCGTCCGGCAGCGCGCTCTTTCCGTCGGAGTCCACGTAGTTGATTTGCATCTCCTGCTGGCCCTCGTCCTCCGAGCTGAACACGATGCGCAGCGCCAGCGCGCAGTGCCGGTGCATGGCCGGGAACTGCTGAGCGAAGATGGAGT
>CALMOL010000102.1 GCA_937871685.1 uncultured Verrucomicrobiota bacterium | reverse complement strand
CCTGCGCCCCGCTGCCCTCGTCGAATTGCTCGGCATGGTCGAAGCCGGCCGCCTCAACGGCACCCAAGCCAAGGAAGTCTTCGCCGCCCTCGCCGCCGAAGGCGGTTCCCCCGCCGAGATCGCCCGCGCCCGCGGCCTGGAACAAGTCAGCGACACCGCCGCCATCGAAGCCCTCTGCGACGCCGTGATCGCCGAGCACCCCAAAGTCGTCGCCGACTACCGCGCCGGCAACGCCGCCGCCATCAACTTCCTCAAAGGCCAAGTGATGAAGCGCTCCAAAGGTAAAGCCAACCCCGCCGTGGCCGGCGAGATCCTTGCGCTCCGTCTAGCTTGACCTTGAGCAGCGGTTTCCTTTCGCCGATGCATTCGTTGGCTTCGGATCGTTAGAGCCTTTTCGCTTCGGCTTATCGCACTGGAGAAAGACCGTCCCGCAAGGGCGCTGGCGTTTTGGAGGGCGGTGGATTGCCACCGCTTTCCTGCCGCGTTGCCGGGCAGCGGGCCGTCGAGCTTCGATCCGCGGCACCGCTTGGCTTGTCGCGGGCTCGGTCCGTGGCGCAATCGGCCAGAAAGCGGTGGCAAGCCACCGCCCTCCAAAACGCGCTTGGCCCTCCGCAGACCGCTATGGGCGGGCGCGACAACTTGGATCGAGGGCGCTCTCCGAGGCCGAGCCGATTCCAGAAGCGCCGCTCCAGGGCCGCCAAGTGAAATCTCCCATCCCAAAAGCCAGGAGTTCAACCCTCGAACCGAACGCGTCCACTTCCAGAGCGCACGCGCCCGCATTGGAACTGCGCGCTTCCACTTCGCCGGCTGGCGGCGGCGCTTTGAGACCGCAAGCGTGCGCCTCGAAGGTGAAATGCCTAACCTCAAAGGTGGGCATTTCCACTTTGGAAGTGGAAGCGCAAACCTTTTAGGTGGAAGCGCAGACTTTGAAAGCGAAATGCCTAACTCCAAAGGCAGGCATTTCCACTTTGAGAGTGGATCCGCAGACTTTTTTTGTGCGAGCGCAGACTTTCAAAGTGGGATCGCAAGCCTTTGAAGTTGAAGCGCAAGCTTCGAAGGTGAAATGTCTAACTCTAAAGGTGGATAATTTCACTTTTGAAGTGGGAGCGCAGACCTTCGAAGCTTGCGGTTCCACTTTCGAAGTGCCCGCTTCCACTTCGAAAATCGGCGGTTTCAACTCCGAAGGGGAACGTTGCACCTTGCCTGCTTGCGGACGGCTGGAGCAGGGGGACGCGCCGATCGGCGGCCCTGGGCTTCAGTGGAAGACGGCGGAAGCTCCTGGTCGAAATCGCGGAACCGCCATCTCCGGCTCACGGCGGCCAGGGCGGCGGGCTTGGCGATGAAGGTGGCGATGCCGAGGGAGTTGTTCGCCGTGGCGTTGCCCTTTGGTCATTTGGACGAAGCTCGCGGCGTTGAAAGGCCGCCCAAGAGCGGCTGTTTCACCTACTCCGGCAGGGGCTTGCCGGTGGTCTCGGGCATGAACCAGGGGACGATCAATCCCAGGACATAGACGCTGCTCATGATGAGCGCTCCCTTGGCCACGCCGCCGAAGAAGAGGATCATCTTCGCGGAGATAATCGGGAAGACCCAGGCGACGAGACGGGCGCCGTTGAAGACGAAGCTGGCGGCCGTGGCGCGCACGCTGGGGGTGAAGAGTTCGACCAGGTAGATAGCCATCCAGGAGAACGAGAAGCCCAGGGTGAAGAACCCGTTGAGGAACGCGATGGCCATGAAGATCGTCAGGCTGCCGGTCCAAAGATAGGCGAGCAGCGTGACGAGGATGCAGCCCGTGTAGGTCAGGATCAGGAAGGGCCGCCGGCCCATCGCGTCGATCACGAAGCCCGAGATGATGTAGGCGACGATCGCGCCGACGTTGTAGATGATGCCCATGCGCGGTCCCCACACGTTGGCCGGCTCGCCCGCGGCCTTGGCCAGAATCTCGGTGTAGGCGCCCAGCCAGCTCGACACGGCCCACCAGCCGACCGTGGTGGCGAAGGACATGGCGGTGGCGAGCAGCACGCGGCGGCGGCTTTCCGGCTCGCGAAAGACTTCGGCGAGGGTGAAAGGGCGCTGGGCTTGGCGCGGGGCGGCGCCGTGCGCGGCGTCCTCGGCGGTGGCGGCCCAGCGCTGCTCGCGCAGGGCGGCCATCCAGCGCTCGGATTCCTCCAGCGCGCGCCGCAGGTAGAGGCACACGAAGGCGGGCAGCGCGCCGAGCGCGAACATGATGCGCCAGGAGTCTTTCCCCATCGGGTTATACGCGGCGAGGATGAAATACACGATGGCTGCGAGCACGGCGCCGCCGCCGAAGCCGGACTGGAGAAAGCCGCAGCCCTTGGGGCGGGCGCGGTTTGGCCACGTCTCGGCGACGAGGGCGATGCCGGTGCTCCACTCGGATCCGATGGCGAGGCCGGTGATGAAGCGGAGAACGGCCAGTTGCCAGAAAGTCTGCGCGAAGGCGGTGAGGCCGGTGAAGATGGCGTAGCCGAGGATGGAATACATCATCATCCGCTTTCGCCCGATGTAGTCGGCCGCGACGCCGCCGAGCAGTCCGCCGATGCCCCAGCCGAGCAGCGTGATGCCGATGGCCGAGCCGAAGTAGAAGCCTCGGTCGGCGAGCTGCTCAGGCGTCAGGATGGAGGAGAGCGCCAGGGGCAGCGCGTAGAGCAGCGCGACGGCCTCGTAGCCGTCGAAGATCCAGCCGAGGTAGGAGCCCCAGAGG
>CALMOL010000101.1:10378-18244 GCA_937871685.1 uncultured Verrucomicrobiota bacterium | reverse complement strand
GTGAAGCTGTGCGTGGGCGTCTTCCTGCTGCCGCTGTGCTGGGTGCTGTCGTCGGCGTTCTTTAACGAGTTCGCGCGCGCGGCGCGCGACGCGGGCTGGTGGGCCACGGAGGAGTTTTGGTTCTTCGGCCTGGGCTTGGTGCTGTGGCTCATCGCGTTTGCGGGATTGCCTCGGCCGCTGTGGATCTAAGTTTTCGGCCATGAGTTCACGCACGCGCTTTGGGTGTGGCTGCTGGGCGGGCGGGTGAGCGAGTTCCGCGTCGGCGAGGGCGGCGGATACATCGTCACCGACAAGAACAACTTCTGGATCGCCCTCGCGCCGTATTTTTTCCCGCTCTACGCGGCGATCCTCGTGGGGGCTTGGGCGCTCGCGGGCTGGATCGAGCCGGCCGCGTGGGAGCACCGGCGCTGGCTGTTCGCGGGGCTGGGCGTGACGTGGGGCTTCCACGGCACCTTCTCCGTGTGGATGATCGTGAAGGGTCAGAGCGACCTGACCTCGCAAGGCACCTTCTTCTCCCTCGTGGTGATCTACCTCATCAACCTCGCCCTGCTCGCCGCCCTGCTGGTGGCCGCGTGCCCCGACGTGACTTGGACGGACTTCGGCCAGCGCCTGCTCCACGACGCGTGGCGCTTCTCCGCGCCCGTGGTGAACCAATTGGCCGACTGGTTCGGCGGGTGATTCACGCCGCTTCGTCCAGTTCGATGCCCACCGGGCAATGGTCGGAGCCGAGGACGTGCGGATGGATGAAGGCGGCGCGCAGGCGCGAGCGCAAGGCGCGAGAGAGCAGGCAGTAGTCGATGCGCCAGCCGACGTTCCGCCCCCGCGCGCCGCCCCGCTGGCTCCACCAGGTGTAATGGCCGCCGTCCGGCACGAACTCGCGGAAGGAATCCACGAAGCCGGCCTCTACCAGGCGGCGAAATCCTTCGCGCTCCTCGGGCGAGAAGCCGGGAGTGCCGGCGTTGTCCTTCGGCCGGGCGAGGTCGCGCTCCTCGTGGGCCACGTTGAGGTCGCCGCAGAAGATCACCGGCTTGCGCATTTCCAGCGCACGCAGGTAGGCCAGGAACGCCGCATCCCATTCCTGCCGGTAGGCCAGGCGCGCAAGGGCGTGCTGCGCATTGGGGGTGTAAACGTTGACCACGAAATGGTCCTCGAATTCCGCCGTGAGCACGCGGCCCTCGCGGTCGTGCGCTGGCTGGCCGATGCCCTGGGTGACGGCCAGGGGCGCGCGGCGCGTGAAGATGGCGGTGCCGGAGTAGCCCTTCTTCTCCGCGATGCACCAGTGGTGACGGAAGTCGCCAGCCCACAGGAGCCCAAGGGCGTCGCAGGTTGGGTCGCAGCGCGTTTCCTGGAGGCAGAGCACGCCGGGGCGCTCGGCGGCCACGTAGTCGGCGAGACCCTTGCGCAGGGCAGCACGCAGGCCGTTGACGTTCCAGGAGATGAGCTTCATCGCGGCTGGCCTGGCGGCAGAAAAAAGCCCGCGCCGCGGAAAGATCGCGCGGCGCGGGCGGGAAGGGGAGGAAGCGTTTACTTCTTCGGCGTGGCAGCCGGCTTCGCCGGGGCAGCAGCCGGGGTGGCCGCGGGCGCGGTGCCGGCGGCGGGCTTGGTCTTGTTCAGATCGGTGACCACGTCCTGCGTAAAGTCCATGTTATCCTTGGAGTAGAGCACGACCGAGACACCGTTCATGCTCTGGCCGGAGCGATCAAAGACGAGATCGAAGTTCTGAGCCTTCACCTTGTCGTTCACCACCTTCATGATCTCCTCGACGATGCCGTTGCGCATGCGCACGGCCTGCTCCTGGAGCTGGCGCTCGCGGGTGTTCTTGAACTCGGTGATCTCACGCTCCAGGTTGCGCACCTCGGCGATCTTGTCGTCGCGCTGCTTGCCCTTCTCGTCGCGCGCGGCGGCGGAGAGCTCCTTCTTCTCCATGTCGCGATTGAGGGCGTTGATGTCCTCCAAGATCTTGTTGCGGGCCTCGAGGCGGTCGTCCATCTCCTTCTTGGCGGCGGCGCGCGCCTCGTTGATGCGGGCCTCGGCGTCCTTGGTCTTGTAGTAGTCGGCGAAAACTTTGTTCATGTCCACGACGCCGACCTTGAACTGGGCCTGGGCGGGCGCGGCGGCGACGAAGGACAAGAAGAGCGCCGCGGCGGCGGCGGTGAGCGTGCGTTTGATCATTGGATACTGGCGATGAGACTGCGACAAAAGGGGACGCAGAGGGTGGGAGAAGCGGGGGAGTCACAGACTGCCCCGCGGGAGATTTGTTCAAAAATTAGGGTGGCCGTGTCAGAACTGATAGCCCACGTTGAAGTTGAACTTGCCGCTCTTGGAAGTGCGGGGGTCATCACGCGTGATCGGGAAGCCGTAGTCGAGCCGGATCGGGCCGACGGGCAGGTCTAGGCGCACGCCGACGCCCACGTCGGAAGCGTAGCGGCGGAAGGAGAAGTCGAAGGGCAGGCGGTTGAGCACGCCACCATCGTAGAAGACCGCGGCGCGCACGCGCTCAATGATCGGGATGGTCAGCTCGGTGGTGACGCGGAGAAGCGAGCGACCGCCAATGGGCTGGTTCAACCCGTCGCGCGGGCCGACGGCGCGATAGTCGAAGCCGCGCAGCGAGGTGCCGCCACCGAGGAAGAGGCGGTCGTAGATGGGCACGCGCCGACCCTGCGTGGTGCGGCCAGTGTTGAAATCAACTGGCGAGTAGCCGGGGTCGATGAAGTTGTAGTTGTAAACTTCCCCGCCGCCGGCGATGGGGGCCACAGCCGCCGCCTGCCCGTTGATCAGGAGGATCATGTCGTAGGGCAGTGAGATATAGCGCGAGGCGTCCAGGTTAAAGCCGAAGATGTTCGTGCTGCCGCCCAGGATGCCGCCGGCCACGTAACCGGAAAGATCAATGCGCGTGCCTCGGCGCGTCAGGAACAGGTTGTCACGCGTGTCGTAGGTAAGGCCACCGGTGACGGCGGAGCGGACGCGGGCGCCGGTTTCCAACTGAAGTTCCTGCGAGGTCTGGATGTCGGAGATTTTGACGTCCTCGATGCGATACTCCAAACGGGCGAAGACGAAGGGAATGATGGGCCGCCGCACCGTGAGAGCAGCGCCGACATTGCGCTGGTTGTAGTCGTTGGTGGAATAGTTCGTGTCGCGGTAGAAACCCTCCACGCCGACGGCGAAGCGCGAGTCGAGAAAATACGGCTCAGTGAAGTTTGCGGTGAAGTTCTTCTGCGTGGTGCCGTAGGACGCGGTGAGGCGGAATTTCTGGCCGCCGCCGGTGAAGGCCGGGTAGTTGCCGATGTCGAAGTTGCCCTGCGTGAGCGTGGCCTGGCCGATGAGCTTGTCCACGGAGGAGAAGCCTAGGCCGAAGGAAAGCTCGCCGGTGCGCTTTTCCTCCAGCACGATGGTCATGTCCTTGCGGCCGGGCACCAGCGTATCCGAGGGCGAGATGTCCACCTTGGAGAAGTAGTTAAGGCCCTCCAGGCGCTTCTTGGAGGCGTCCGCGTAAACCGTGTTATACAAGTCGCCCGGGCGCAGGGCGAGCTCGCGGCGGATCACCTTGTCCTTGGTGATGGAATTGCCCTCGATGTTGATGCGATCGACGTAGGAGATCTGGCCCTCCTCGATCTCGTAGCGCAGGCTCACGCGGCCGGGGCCGGCCGGCGTAGCCACGGGGTTGATGCGCGCGTCCACGTAGCCGCGCGCGCCGTAGAAATCGTTGACCACCTTGAGGTCGTCCTTGAGCCCCTTGGGGGTGTAGAGGACATTTTCCTGCATCTTGAGGAAGCGCCGCAGGTCCGCGTCGGTGAGCGCCCGGTTGCCCGTGAAGCTCAGGCCCGTGAGGCGATACTGCGGCCCCTCGCGGATGACGACGACGAGGGTGATGCCCTTGTTGCCCGGGAAGGGCTCAGTGCGGGTTTGCACGATTTCGACGTCGATGTAGCCCCGGTTCTGGTAATACTCGCGCACGGCGTCCAGGTCGGCGCGCAGCTTGGCCTGCTCCAGGCGACCATCCTTGGTGATGAAGGAGAAGATGGTCTTGGGCTTGGTTTCCTTCATTTCCTTGCGCAGCCGGCGCGCGGGGGCGTTGGCGTTGCCCTCGAAGCGGATGGCCTGCAGCACGCTCTTGCCGCCCTCGTTGATGGTGAAATACACCACGGCGTTGCCGGCGCGGTCGTCGCGCGACACGCGGAACTGGATGTCGGCGTCGTTGAAGCCGCGGCCCTGGTAAAGCTCGAAGATCTTCTGGCGGTCGGACTCCAGGATCTCCTCGTTGAGGATCTCGCCTTCCTTGGACTTGATGGTGCGGGCGATGCGGCGGTTGGAGAAGAGCGTGTTGCCCTCCAGCACGATCTCCTTGATGGCCAGGCGGCCCTGCACGATCACGATCACCTTCACGCCCTTGCCGGCCTGCTCGCCGAAGATGCGGACGTTCGAGACGTCGCCGGTCTGGAAAAGGTTGCGCACGTCCTCCTCGACGCCGGCCTGGGAGAAGGGCTGGCCGACCTGCGTCCGCATGTTCGAGATGATGCGCTCGCGCGACACGGTGATCGGCCCGGCGTAGCGCACCTCCACGGAGGTGACGGTGGCGCCCTCGGTGGCCGGGGCACCCGAGGGCGCGGCCATCGCGGAGGCAGGCCGGTCCACCCGGCGGGAAGGCGGCCGCTGCTGCGCCGAGAGCGGGCCGGAGGCGAAGATGGCCAGCGCGAAGGCAAGCAAGAGCCCCCCGACGATGGCGAGGCGACGGACGGACGGACGATTCATGCGGGAGAGGAAGGCAGACGGGGCGCGGGCGGCGCGGCGTCCCGCGCCAAACGCGGGAGCAGGGAAGGGAGCCGGGCGAAAGGCGCGCCAATTTGGGAAGGCTGCCCTAAAGGTCAATTGCCGATTGCCGATTTCCAATCGCCGATTGAACGCCGGCTACGAGCGGCGGCCGGCATTTGCGCGTCAGCCAATCGGCAATCGGCGATGGGCAATCGGCAATTTCAGCCTTTGATCCAAGCGTCCACCTCTTCCTCCAGCAGGTTGAGAGGGAGCGAGCCGGAGCGAAGCAGCACGTCGTGGAAGGCGGGGAGAGAGAACTTCGCCCCGAGCGCCTGCTCGGCGCGGCGGCGCAGGTCCTGGATCTTGAGCATTCCGACCTTGTAGGCGCAGGCTTGGCCGGGCCACACGATGTAGCGCTCGATTTCGGCGGTCACGTCCTTCTCGCCCATGCCGGTCTTCGAGAGCATGTAGTCGATGGCCTGCTGGCGCGGCCACCGCTGCGCGTGGATGCCGGTGTCCACCACGAGGCGCACGGCGCGGAAGAGTTCGGCCTGGAGGCGGCCGAGGTCGCCGAGCGGATCGCCCTCATACCAGCCGGCGTCCTTGGCCAGCCACTCGGTGTAGAGCGCCCAACCCTCGGCGTAGGAAGTGAAGGGCAGGATTTTGCGAAACTGCGGCAACCCCTTGAGGTCACGCGCGATGGCAATCTGGAAGTGATGTCCCGGCACGGCCTCGTGGTAGGTGAGCGTCCGCATGCCGAACTTGGTGATCTCGCCCATCTCGCGCAGGTTGGCGTAGAAGACGCCCGGCCGCGTGCCGTCGAAGGTCGGCCCCTCGTAATACGCGCCGGGCGAGGTGAGTTCCTTGAACTCGGGCACGCGCCGCACCTCCACGGGCGCGGTGGGCTGGAGACCGAAGAGCTTCTTGGACCGCTCCTGCGCGTCCCGGATGAGGCGGGTGTATTCGGCGATCGCCTCCTTGCGGCCCTCGTCGGTGTTGGCGTAGGGCAGGTATTTCGGGTCCTTGGACAGTTCCTTCATCAATTCGCCCGGCGGGCGGCCGCCCTGGCCCATGCCCTCCAGGATCTTGGTCATGTCGGCCTCAATGCGGGCCACCTCGGCGAGGCCGAGCTGGTGCACAGCATCGGGGTCCATGTTGGTCGTGGTCGCGAAGCGCAACGCGTAAGCGTAGAATTCCTTGCCGTCCGGCAGCTTCCACGCGCCGTCATCGGCCGTCGTCTTCGGGAGCAACCCCTCGAAGTAGGCGATGAGCTTCCGGTAAGCCGGATACACCTGGTCGTGGACGGCGCGCTCCACTTGGCCGGCCAACTCCGTGCGGCGAGCCTCGGACAAGTCCTTGATCTTGGCGGCGCGCTCGCGGAAGGATTTGGCGAGCACGTTCTCGGCCGGCGGCAGCGCGGTGAAATCGCGCATCTCCTTGAGCACCCGCTCCACCACGAAGCGCGGCGGCAGGATGCCGCGCTTCTCGCGCTCGCGCAGGCCTTCCAAGGTCTGGTCGAACTTGAGCGACACGCCCGCGAGGCGCTGGAGGTAATAGCCGCAGTCACGCTCGGCGCGCAGCGGATGCTGGCCGACGAGGAACGAAGGCAGGTTGTTCTGCACGCCGAAGAGCTGGTTGACCGGGTAATTGTGGAACTGCCAGCGCTCGCCCTCGGCGACGCGGCCGAGGAAGTCGGCCAGCACGCGCTGCGAAAGCCGCTCCTGGGTGCCGGCGGGGGCGTCGGGATAGGCGCGCAGGTCAGCGAGGTTCTGCTTGGCGCGCGCGAGCTGCACCTGCTGATTGGCCAGCGAGGCGTCGGAAAGCTTGGCGTTGTGCCCGGTGATGCCGAACTGCTCCAGCAGGCCCAGCGAGGTGAGCAGCTCTGGGTTGTCGATCGCCGTCTGGAGGAAGATTTTCTCGTAGAAGACGCGGATGCTCCACGGCCGGAAATACCACGCCTGCGCCCCCAGCCCGGCGACGACGAGCACGGCGAGAGCCAGGAGGCCGAACAACCACTTGATAAATCGAATCATCGCCCACCAAAGCGCGCCGCGACCCCTCGCGCCACCCACCGCCAGCCTGGCAATCAAGAAAAGCGCAAGGTCGGCGGCATTTTCCTCGCGCCATTGCGACGAAAGCGGCGGCCAGAGTTTTCCTTGGCACGGTCAAAATTTTCTGAAACTCTCACGCGTGGAATCGGAAATCCCCTAACAGCCATGCGCTCTCCCCGCTTTCTCGCCGCCCTCGGAATCCTCGCGCTTTCCGGCGCGGCCTCCGCCCAGACCACCATCAACGCGCCTAATTCCTACGCCTGGGCCGCCAACGCCGGCTGGATCAACGCGCGCGGCGACGCCACCAACGGCGTGGTGATCGGCGAATACGTCTGCTCCGGCTTTGCCTGGGGCGCGAACATCGGCTGGATCAACTTCGGCGGCGGCACGCCCGCCAACCAAATTCAATACCAGAACAATTCGGCCACGGACTTCGGCGTGAACCTCCAGCAGGACGGCCGCCTGCGCGGCTTTGCCTGGGGCGCGAACGTCGGCTGGATCAACTTCGAGGCTGCCGGCGACCCGAAGGTGGACCTCCTTTCCGGCAACCTCTCCGGCTACGCGTGGAGCGCCAACCTGGGATGGATCAACCTCGGCGACATCAACTTCAACGTGCGGGCCGACACCATCCGCCGCGGCGTGGACTCGAACGGCAACGGCATCGCCGATGCCTGGGAAATCCAAAACTTCGGCAACCTGACCACCGCCACAGCCATCAGTGACTTCGACAAGGACGGTATCTCCGATCTCCAGGAATACCTCGAGGGCACGGATCCGAAGGATCCGTCGTCCATCCTGCGCATTACGGCCGTTTCCAAGGCGGCTTCGACCATCACGCTCACTTGGACCAGCGCGCTGGGGCGCTTCTACCGCATCGAGCAAAACCCGACGCTCCTCCTCGGCAGCACTTGGACCGATCTGACCGGCTTATTCGCCCCCTCAGGCGGCGCGACGAGCACACGCAGCGTCACGGACAGCACCACGAAGAGCTTCTTCCGCGTGCGCGGCCAGCGCACCCCGCTGCTGGGTCCGTGAGGTCTGGCGCAACTTGGAGGGCGGGCGGGGG
>CALMOL010000101.1:0-10368 GCA_937871685.1 uncultured Verrucomicrobiota bacterium | reverse complement strand
AAGCAAATCCGCGGTTCCCTTGCAAAGGCGGTGTGGCGCTGACGCTTCCCGCCGCACTCCAAGTCGCCGGTGACCCTCCCACCCTTGGGAAAGCGCGGTAAGTTCGCCGGCCATGCCTGACGATCTTGCCGACCTGACGCGCCGCGCCGCGGGCTTCGTGGCCACGTCGGCAGGCAAGCCATTCGACGAGGCGGCCTTTGACGCGCTGGCGCTCGCGATCCACGCCTTCCAGCGTCGGGCGAACGAACCTTACGCGCAGTATTGCGCGTCCCTGGCCACCCCCGAGCGGCCGGCCGGCTGGCGCGAGGTTCCCGCGGTGCCGCAGCAGGCATTCAAGCACGCCGAACTGCGCGCGTTCCCCGCCGAAGAAACGGTTGCCACTTTCCACACGAGCGGCACCACCGGCGAGGGGCCGGGCCGGCACCACTTCGCATCGCTCGCGCTCTATGAGATGGCGGCGCGCGCCGGCTGGAAGAACGCGGGCCTGCCGCGAGGAGGGCCGCATTGGGTGCTCATCCCGCCGCCGGGCGATGCGCCGCGCTCCTCGCTCTCGCACATGATGGGCGCGCTTGAGCCGCTGGCCGGGGAAACGCGCTGGCTCGCGCGGCAAGAGACCGGCGCGCTCCATCTCGACGTGGACGGCCTGCTCGCCGCGGCGGGCGAGGCGCGCGGGCCGGTGCTCCTGCTCGGCACGGCGCTGGCTTTCCTGCATCTCTTCGAGCGGCTGGACGGCCGCCGGTTGGAGTTACCTCTTGGCTCGCTTGCGTGGGAGACCGGCGGCTACAAGGGCTCCGGCCGCCTTCTGACGAAGGAGGAGCTTTACGCCCGCTTCGAGGCGCACCTCGGCTTGCCAGCCGACGCCGTGTGGAACGAATACGGCATGACCGAGCTTTCCTCCCAAGCCTACGCGCGCGGCTTCGGCCGGCCGCACGAGTGCCCGCCGTGGCTGCGCGGCGTGGTGATCGATCCAGCCACGAACCTTCCGGCCGCACCCGGCGCGGTCGGGATGCTCCGGCTGTTCGACCTGGCGAACGTCGGCTCCGTCCTCGCCGTGCAAACGCAGGACCTCGCGGTGGCGCATGGCGGCGATGGGGGCGCGTTCGAGTTGCTCGGTCGCGACCCCGCCGCCGTGCCGCGCGGTTGCTCGCGCGCGGCGGACGAGCAGCTGTCGCAGGGCTGAGCTGCCCCCGCGCACCCGGGCTTTCCTGCTCGTTCGCTTCGCCGGGAGTCGCGCCGCCGTTTGGGAGCGAGCTATCGTCCCGCATGCATTTTCTGACCCGCGACGTTCCTCCCTGGCGCACGCTGGAGATCATCCCGCGCTGGCGCAATGCCTGGGTTTCCGCCACCACCCACCGCGTGGCCACGCCGGCGCGGCCAGACGGCGTGGAGTGGACCGTGGTGCACCGCAAGGCTGCCGTGGTGATCGCCCCCTTTCTGGCCGGTGGCCGGGTATTGCTCGTGCGCCAGGAGCGCATCCCGGTGCGCGCCGCGCTGTGGGAATTTCCCGCCGGCCAGATCGATCCGCCGAATGAAGCCCGTGCGGAAGCCGAGGACGAGGACCTCCTGCTCGCCACTGCCGCACGCGAGCTGCGCGAGGAGGCCGGCCACGCGCTGGCGCCGGGTGGACGCTGGGAACGGCTCGGATACTTCTTCACCTCGGCAGCGTTTACCGACGAGCACTCGCATCTCGTGGCCGCCACCCTGGTGGAGCCGCACGCCGGGGGCCACGCGCCGGAGGCCGACGAGGCCATCACCGAATGCCGCGCCTTCTCGCCCGAGGAACTGCGCGCGATGATCGCCTCCGGCGAGATCCGGGACGCCAACTCGCTCGCCATGTTCGCCCGCTTGTCGGCAGGGGGCTGGCCAGAGAAGGCCTTCCGTGAATGTGCCGAGGGCAGGAATGACCCAGCGAACGCCTGACCCTTGTCCTTCGCGGGCCTCTTCGGCTCTCACGCGAGACGAGCTTGGTCTTTCGAAGGCTTCCCAAGATCCTGCGCAGGACGACCTTGGTCCTGCGCAGGCTTCGGACAGGCCGGCGCAGGATGGTTTTGGCCCTGCGCAGGACCAACTTCGTCCTGCGCAGGCTTGGTAGTGATCCTTCGCAGGATGGAAATCGTCCTGCGCAGGCTTCGCGGAAGTCAGCGCAGGGCCACGAGGCATCCTGCGCAGGATGAAATTCGTCCTGCGCAGGGCAAAAACCGTCCTGCGCAGGATCCCTTCGGACTCTCCCGAGACTGGCCCCAAGCCTCGCGAGACTCTGGGGAAGTCTTCAGGGCGCGAGGGCGGCCCGCCGCCTTCAGGGCTTGCCTTGCCCGTTCCGCTCCGAGCGACGCGCCAGGGTGCGGGTGATGAGGCCCACGGCCTCGGCCAGCTTGTCGGGGGGATCGAGGAAAATCAGCGTGAGCAGGTAAGGCGTCTCCTCCGGGCAATCGATGGCGCGGTGGCAGCCGACCACGATCCCGCGCAGCGGCACCAGGCGCTCGTGCGGCGCGTCCCCCAACTGCACGTTGACGCCCAGCTCGGCGCCGAGGTCGAATTGCCAGCGCGATTTCAGCTCCAGCCCGCGCGTGGTCACGCGCAGGTCGCCGTCGTGGAACTGCGCCGCGTCCGCCCCGTAGTCCAAATACACCGCCGCCGAGTCGGCCGGGCGCGGGGGGAAGTGCATCGCGAGCGCAGCGTTGGGGGATGAGGACAGGGAGCAAGTTCACCACGCCTCCGCCACCCACGCGCGCCGCGGCTCCCAAACGCTAGGCTTCAGCCTGGGCGAGTCAACGGAATGCCGATTGCCGATTGGCAATTCGCCGCGCCCTCGCCACCTTCGGCGCTCGTTCGCGCTCACGATGCATCCCGTCACCCGCTTGTTCCGCACCTTCGATAGCCTCGGACCTCTCGTGCTCCGGGCGCTCCTCGCGGCGGTCTTCATCTATCACGGCGGCCAAAAGGCCTTTGGCTGGTTCGGGGGCAAGGGCTGGGCGGCCACCCAGGCGCAGTGGGCCGCGCCCGCGCCGGAGGGATTCGACCTGCCGGCCTGGCTGGCGGCCGTGGCGATGGTGGCCGAGATCGCCGGCGCGGGATGCGTGGCGCTGGGGCTCCTCACGCGGCCCGCGGCGCTCGCGCTGTTTTGCACGATGACGGTGGCGATCCTGAAGGTTCACCTGCCCAACGGCTTCTTCGGCCCCAACGGCTGCGAATACCCGGCCGCGCTTGCCGCCATGGCGCTCGCGCTGGTGTTCCTCGGCGGCGGGAAGCTGTCGGTGGACCGGGGGTTGTCGCGCACGATGATGTAGGGCGGGCGGAGTGAGAAGTGATAGGTGAGACGTGAGAGGCAGGAGCTCAGCCGCGCTGAGGCACGTTTTGCCCGCCACACGCCAGCGCAGCCTGACTCTTCCACTTCTCACCTCTCACTTTTTCCCATGTCCCTTTTTTCCTTCCTCGGCCTCTCCTCGGGCGACGCGCTCGCGCCGGGCGCCAAGGCGCCGGCGGTGACGGCGCATGACCACGAGGGGAAGCCGTTTTCTTTCGCGGAGTTCTACCGGCGCGGCTGGGCGTTCGTGTATTTCTACCCGAAGGCGGACACGCCCGGCTGCACCGCGCAGGCCTGCTCGCTGCGCGACGCGTTCACGGAGCTTTCCGACGAAGGCCTGGCGGTGGTCGGCGTGAGCATCGACTCACCAGCGGCGCAGAAACGCTTCAAGGAAAAGCATCGGCTGCCCTTCCCCTTGATCGCCGACGAGGATGGCGCGGTGGCGAAGGCCTTCGGCGTGCCCACGCTGCTCGGCCTGGCTGCCAAGCGGCAGGCATATCTCATCCACGACGGCGTGATCGCCTGGGCCGACCACTCGGCCTCGACCAAGCAGCAGGCCGACGACGTGCGCCGGGCACTGGCAAAGGCGCGGAAGGGAAAGTAGCTGATCAGTTGGCAGCGCCCTCGGGCGCTCCGGCCGGGCGGGCTTGTTTGAAGACGCTGGCGATGTGCAAGGCGGAAAGCGTCGCCCCGGAATCATCGTCCATCACCACGAGCACTCGGCCGCCGGCCGGGGGGATGAAGGCGTGCTCCGCGGTCGGCACGACGTGTTCGCGGCCGTCCGAGGTGCGGATGCAGCATGACTCGAAGGGCGCGGCCTCCAAGAGCTCGCGGATGCGGGCGATCATGCATTTACGGTGCCCCGGGCGGTGGCCGAAGGCAAACGCTCACACCCGCACGACGCGGGCGGAAAGGATGTCGGGCTCGGCGCGCAGGCGGGCCAGGGCGTCTTCGGCGGGGGCGGAGTCGAGGTTGAGCGCGGTGAGCGCGGAGCCGCCGGCAGTGTCGCGGCTCAGGGACATGGTGGCGATGTTCACGCCCATGCCGCCGAGCAGGGTGCCGATGCGGCCGACCATGCCGGGCACGTCGCGGTTCTCAATGAGCACGATCACGCCCTCGGGGCGCGCCTCGACCTCGCGCTCGTTGATGCGCACGATGCGCGGCTGGCGGCCGAAGAACGCACCGGTCACGCTCGCGCGGCCGGAGCCGTTGCAATCCACGGTCACTTCGAGGGAATCGGTGAACGGGCCGGGGTCGGAAAGATGCGCCTCGCGCAGTTCCAGGCCGAGGCCGCGCGCGACGGCGAGGGCGTTGACCGGGTTCACGTCGCTGCCGCCGGCGGCTTCGAGGAAACCCTTCGCCACGGCGCGGAGCACGGGACCGGTGTCACCCTCGTTGATGCGGCCGGCGTAGGCCACGGTAAGGCGGTCGGCGCGCTTGCTCGGGGCGATCTGCGAGAGGAAGCGGCCGAGGCGCGTGCCGAAGTCGAGGTAGGGGCCGACGACGGCGAGCGTCTGCGCGTCGAGGTTGGGGAGGTTGACGGCATTCTTCACGATGCCGTCGAAGAGGAAGCCGCGCAGAGAGCGCGCGATCTCCAGGCCCACGCTCTCCTGCGCCTCGGCGGTGCTCGCGCCGAGGTGCGGGGTCATCACGAGGTTCGGGAGGCTGCGCAGGGGCCAGTCGGCTGGCGGCGGCTCCTGCTCGAAGACGTCGAGCGCCGCGGCGGCCACGCGGCCGGAGTGCAGGGCCTCGCCGAGCGCGGTCTCGTCGATGAGGCCACCGCGGGCAGCGTTGACGATGCGCGCGCCGGGCTTGACCTGGGCCAGCCGCGTCGCGTTGAGCAGGTGCCGCGTCTCGTTCGTAAGCGGCATGTGGAGCGAGTAGAAGTCGGCGCGCGGCAGGAGGTCGTCGAGGTTTTCGACGAGCTCGACCTGGAGCGAACGAGCGCGGCTCGCAGAGAGATAGGGATCGTAAGCCAGCACGCTCATCCCGAAGGCGATGGCGCGGCGGGAGACCTCCGAGCCGATGCGGCCCATGCCGAGCACGGCAAGCGTCTTCCCGTAGAGCTCGACGCCCTCGAAGGACTTGCGGTCCCACTTGCCGGCCGCCATCGAGCCGTGCGCCTGCGGGATGTGGCGCGCCACGGCCATAAGCAGGGAGAACGCATGCTCGGCAGTGGAGATGGTGTTGCCATCAGGCGTGTTCATCACGATGACGCCGCGGCGCGTGGCGGCCTCGACGTCCACGTTGTCCACGCCCACGCCGGCGCGGCCGACGGCGCGCAACTGCTTCGCCGCCTCCAGCACGCGGGCGGTGACTTTCGTCTGCGAGCGCACCACGAGCGCGGCGAAGTCCGGGATGATTTCCAGGAGCGCGTCCTCCTTGAGGCCAGTCTTCATCACGGCCTCGACCCCACCGCCCTCGGTGAGCGCCTCCACGGTGCGGGGCGAGACGGCGTCGGCGACGAGGACTTTCAGCAGGGCGGGCATGGAATCGGAAAAAAGGTCGGGAAGGTGCGGTCGCGCCGCTCGAAGTCAAAGGTGCGGTCGCGCCGCGCGGCTTGTCGCGCGGGCCGGAATGCGGAACGTTTGCCTTCCTCCCACCCAGCCGCGCATGAACGAGCACCCCGCCCCCGAGCCGGAAGGCTTCTCCGTGCACATCATCCGCTCCGAGGCGGAATGGGAGCCGTGGCGCCGCGCGAAAGCCGCCGAGCGCATGGCACTTCTAAAGCTGCCGCCCGACGAGGCGCAGGCGCAGGCGGATCTTTTTGACGGCGGCGCCAGCTTCTGGCGCGTGGACTGGGACCACGATGTGCTCTACAACCGGCTGCCTGACTTGCCGCCGCGCCGACAGGAGAGCGGGCCAAGGCCGGACGCATGAAAACGTTCGACCCAACGGAACTGCGCGAGGTTCTGGCGCGCTTGAGCAGCTTGAAGGGCGGAGGGATCGTGGTTGGCGGGCAGGCCGTGAACCTTTGGGCAATGCGATATCTTTTCGGGGATGCATCGGCGGCCTCTTTGCAGCCATTCACGAGCAAAGACTTGGACATCTTGGGCAGTCCTCGCGACGCGAAGCAATTGGCGCAGAGCTTTGGCGTGCGCGTGACGTTGGGCGATATCGGCTTGGTTGGTCCGACCACCGGGGCATTCTCGCTGCCGACTCCGGGGGGCGAGCGAGTTCGCGTGGACGTGCTGGCCAATGTGGTCGGCATCGGCACCATGGACGCGATCCACAGCGCGCAATGGTGGCGAGGCAGCGAAGGGTCGATGGTCGGCGTGGAAGTGCGCGTGCTCCACCCGATGCTCTGCCTGGAAGGCAAATTGGCCTGCCTGCGCCAGCTTCATCAAGGCGACCGGCAGGACGCAAAGCACGTCCGCATGAGCATCCGCGTGGTATGGCATCTGATTTCCGACTTCGTTGCCCAAAACGAGACCCGGCAAGCCTTGCGAATGATTGAGGACGTAGGTCGGCTGGCCTTGGGGGTGGACGGCTTGAACGCTTGGCAAAGGGCCGGCATTCGCGTCGAGGATGCCGTTCCCATCGAGGAGATCGCGCGCAGCCCGGAGCCGGCGTTGCAGCGTTTTCTTTCGGTCCGCTGGCCGCAACTCCAGCGAATGATCGCCGAGGAACGCCAGCCGCTGGAGGAAGAATGAGCCGCTGGCCTCCTTCAGACCGCTGGTGCTCCGCCTTTGTCTGGCTCGCCCTGTGAGAGGATCACCAGCGCGTAGGGGCCGAGATCGAGCGCGAGTGAAGCGGGCAGGTCGTCGTGGCCCTCTCCGTCGGCCTCGAAGTGGTGGTCGCCCTCGTCGAGGAATTCAGAGGAATACATCTTGGCGTCCGAGTTGAAGCGGACGTGCCAGCGGCCGGTTGCAGAAGCACCGATGCGATAACCTTTCAGCACTTGGTTGGAGAAGTTGGCGACCACGAGCACCTCGCCCTCGCCCTCGGGCGTCCACATCCGGCGGAAGCTCAGCACTCGGCCCTCGCGGTTGACATGGTGGACGTGCGTGTGGCGGCCGGTCAGGCCCTTGGTGAGGCCCTTCGTGTTGCGGCGCCAGTGCATCAGGTCGCGATAGAGGCGCGCGATGCCGCGGTATTGCTCCAGCTTGGTCCAGTCGAGCGGCTTGGTGTCGCGAAACCACTCGTCCTCCATGAATTCCTGGCCGGAAAAGATCATCGGCACGCCGGGCGTGGTAAAGACCAAGCCTGCGCCGAGCGTGGAGCGCTTCTTGGCGAAAAAGCCGCCGGGATCGTCGGACGAGACCTCGTAGGGAATGCGCGCGCGGCCGTTGGCCACCTCGTCGTGGGACTCGGAATAGACCACGCGCTTGAACGGGTCGCCGTCGTAGGCGGCATGGACCGCGGCGGCCACGGAGTCCATGTCGCGGTGGGCGTCGTCGGGCGTGATGAGCGCGGCGCGGATGGGATGAACGAACTTGCCGCACCACTGCGAGTGGAAGCCGGCGCCGCCGTCGGCCGTGGGGCGGGTGATGGCGTCCATCTCGTGAAGGTCTTCGGCGATCATCACGCGGCCGGGGAAGTGTTGGTTCACCTCGTCGTTGACCCACTGGAGCATCGCCCATCCCTCGGGCAGGTCGTCGGCGGCGGAACCGGAGGCGCGCACGTTGCGGATGTAGGCGGTCATGTCGAGCCGCAGGCCATCGGCGCGGAACTCGCGCAGCCACATCAGGGCGTTGTCGCGGATGTATTGGCGCACCTCGGCGCGGCCGTAGTCGGGGCGGTTTTCGCCCCAAGGGGTCCAGGCGCGGTGGTCGTTGTAGAAGTAGATGCCGCCGAGATTGTTCTCCTGCCAGCCGTCGAACTGCCACAGGTCGAGGTCGGAGGGGCCGAAGTGGTTATAGACCACGTCGATGATGACGCCGATGCCGTGCTCGTGCGCCGCCTTGATGAGTTGGCGCAGGCCCTCGGGACCGCCGTAGGAAGGCTCGACGGCGAAGGGGTAGTTGACGTTGTAGCCCCAGGAAAGCTCGGTGGGGAAGTTGGCCGGCGGCATCAGCTCGATGGCGTTGACGCCCATGTTCCGCAGATAGGGCAGCATCCGGCGGATGTGCTCGAAGCGGCCGATGCGGTTCTCCGACGACGCGCCGCCGAAGGTGCCGACGTGGAGCTCGTAGATGGTCAGCTCATTGAGCGAGGGCAGGTGGAATTGGTCGTTGCCCCAGTCGAAGTCGGAGAAGTGAAGGACGGAGTTTTGCTTCTGCGGGTCGATCAGCCGCGCGTAGGGATCGTTGCGCAGGAACTTCTTTTCGCCGTTCACGACGGCGAACTTGTAGTGCGCGCCGTTCTTGGCCTCGGGGACCGTGCCGCTCCAGTTGCCGTCGTCAGCGCGCTCCAGCGGGTGGGCGGCGTCGTTCCACTCGTTGAAGTCGCCCACCACGGAAACCTTTGTGGCGAATGGCGCCCACACGCGGAAATGGACACCGGCGCCATCCGGCAGCAGGAAAGCGCCCTGCGCGGGGGAAGCAGGGCTATCCGGCAAGACGGGGGCGGCGGGGACAGCAGGCGAATCGAGGAGTTCGGGCATGGGCGGGAAGGCGAAGTGCGGATTCTTCGCGGCACGCCCTGACGCTGCGCGTAGGCATCCTGCGACTCAGGCGGCGGCGGGCCGGCGGACCTCTATCGCCGATGCGCCTTCCTCCAGCGCGAGGCCGAGTTCTTCGGAGAACTTCCGCCGGCCCAGCGCGGTGATTTCCACCAGGCGCCCCGGTCCTCGCCGCAGCCACCCGGCCTCGCGCCACGCGGCAAACAGCGCTGCGCCCAGCGGCCCGGCGAGGTGCGGCCGCCGTTCGGTCCAGTCCAGGCATTGGCGCGCGGGGCCGCCGCGGGAAGGACGCAGCGACGACAGGTTCACTCCCTACCGCGCGAACCACCGCCGCGCGTCCTCGTCGCCCGTTTGGTAAATCTGGCCTTCCCCGCGCACCAAGTGCCCGCGAGCTTCCAGGGCGGCGGCCACGGCTACGGCCAATCTGCCGGCCAGATGATCGTAGCAGGAGCGGGCCGCCCGCAGCGCCTGCGCGGCGGGCGAAAGTCGCGGCGGACGCAGCACTGCGGGCAACTCGGTGAGCTGAGCCAGCGCCTCGACCGCCGTCGCCACCTCCGGCCCGGCCAGGCGGTAGTAGCGGTGCCGGCCAGCCGTCTCCGCCAGGAGCAGCCGGCCTTGCACCAGCTTGGCCAAGTGACCGCTGGCCGCGGTGGGAGAAACGCCAGCCGCGGCGGCCAGCTCGCTCGCCGGGCGCGACGCGCCGTCCAGCAGCACGGTCAGGAGGGCGGTCCGGCTGGGCTCGCCGATCAGTGCGGCGACCCGGGCAATGTCTGGCTCAAGGCGCATGCGTTTTGGCGTTGGGTCGCGCGGCCGGAGGAATGCCGCTCGGCCGCGATCATCACGCCCGCAGCCTGCGATCACAATTCAGCCGCGGTTGAATTGTCCCACGTCTCGGCCCGCATCATGGGCTGGCATGAGCGAGCACCACGCGACCGTGACCTGGAAGCACGACGAGACCGCATCCATCGACCAGCGATACTCCCGACGCCACCATTGGATTTTCGACGGCGGGGCGGAGGTGCCCGCCTCGGCCAGCCCGGCGGTGGTGCCGCCTCCGATGTCGGACGCGTCGGCGGTGGACCCGGAGGAGGCCTTCGTGGCCAGCCTTTCCTCGTGCCACATGCTGTGGTTCCTCTTCCACGCCGCGCGGCGCGGAATTGTGGTTGAGAGCTACCGCGACGCGGCAGTCGGCGTAATGGGGAGGGACGCCGCCGGCAAGGTCGCCATGAAGCGCGTGACGCTGCGCCCGGCGGTCCGGTTCGGGAAGGAATCTCCGCCGGCCGATGTCGTCCATGCCCTGCACCATCAAGCCCACGAAGATTGCCACCCCGCGCGCCCGGTGAAGTCGGAGGTGCGCTGCGAACCCGCGGATGCCTCCACCCCGACCGACTTGCCATGCTGACCGACTTCGCCATCGGATTGGACAATCTACCTGGTGCCCTCGCCGCGATGGGCGAGGCACTCGGCCACGCGGGCGTGAGCGTCGAAGGTGGCGGGGCAT
>CALMOL010000100.1 GCA_937871685.1 uncultured Verrucomicrobiota bacterium | reverse complement strand
GGCGATGCAACCCAGCGAGTAGATGTCGGTGCTCCCGCTGACAATAAAATTGTCGCCTTCCCACTGCTCCGGAGCCATGTAGAGCGGCGAGCCGAGCGCCACGCCGGAGACCGAGAGCGACTCCTCCGCGTCGCCCTTCGCGAGCAGGCGCACGAGGCCGAAGTCGGCCACGGCGGGCTGGCCGTGCTCGTCGAGGAGAATGTTGCCCGGCTTGAGGTCGCGGTGGACCACGCCGCGCGCGTGGGCCGCGTCCAGCGCGCCGCCCACCGGCCCCAGCAACGCGAGCGCCTCCGCCGGCGAGAAGGGGCCGCGCCCATCCTCCATCCGTCGCGCGAGCGCCTCCCCCAGCGTGCCGCCGGCGCAGTGGCGCAGCACGAGGAAGAACTCGCCGTCCTCCTCGCCGAAGTCGAACACCGGCACGATGGCCGAATGGTCCAGTGACGCCATCACCCGCGCCTCGCGGGTGAAGCGCGCGCGCACTGCCGGGTCGCCCGAGACCGCCGCGTTCAACACCTTCACCGCCACGCGCCGGCGCAGCCGCGGGTCCAGGGCCAGATACACCGCGCCAAACGCGCCGCGCCCGAGCGCGGCCTCCACCTCGTACCGGCCGCCGATGGTTTGCGCGATGCAATGGGATTTGGGAAGGCGGGAGCGCGGCAACGCCCGCGTCCCTCGCCAAGCATTCGCGCCCCGCGGCGCGCCCGGACGCTCGCGGCCGGCCTGCGCCATTCCGCGATCATGACCCGGGTTCGATTTTGCGGAAGATGCCGACGGTTCCCCCGCGAGGGGCGGGAAAATTTTGCTGCCTAAACCCCCGCCGACCTACGCTGCGGCCATAAAAGCCGAGGCATTGCATTTCACCCTCACGGTCGTCTTCGAGCCGGCTGCAGAGGGAGGGTTCACCTGTCACTTCGCGGAGTTGCCGGAGGCGTTTTCGGAGGGCGAGACCATCGAGAGGGCCGGTGCCAACCTGCACGATGCGTTCCAGCTCGTCCTCGCCCATCATCGCGACGAGGCCGCGGCCGACATGGCCGGCGTGGTGCGGCAGACGTATGCCTGCCGTGGCGCCGCGGCATGACGCGGCGGGCCTTGGAACTCTCTCTCACCGCGCACGGCTGCCGCCTTGCGCGGGAGGGAGGCGATCATTCCTTCTGGATCAATCCGGCCAACCGAAAGGTCGCGCCGCTGCGCCGACACCGCGAGGTAAAGGAGGGCCACCGTGCGCGCGGTTTGTCGCCAATTGGGCACCCCGCGGCCTTGAGCCGCCGAACTTGGCCCTCGGCCCGTGATGGCAGCGCGTTACAGCGCCACCAGGCGGTAGAAACGCTGGCCGGTGGCGGGGGCGGTGGGGTCGAGGTAGCTGAAGGAGCTTCCGGCCACGGAGCCGGGGACGCTTTGCCAGGGGCCTGTGAGGTCGGGAGACCATTCGACGCGGTAAACGTTGCCGGTAGAGTTCACGTCCTGCCAAGTCACGCGCAGGCCGCCGCTCTCGCGGGCCACGCTCACGAGGCGGGGATTTGGCGAAGAAACGTCCGGGCCGATCTGCAGAAATGTGGACAAGCTGGGCACGCCACCGACGAACAACGTGGCCAGCGCTGGGCCAGGTGGGAGATTCCGCACGAGCGTGGAGACGAAGCTCGTGGCCGACCACGGATACGCGGGATCTGAAGGGAGGAAGATGCTCAGCCCGCTGGATACCGAGCGGAGCTGCACCACGGGGAGGCTGGTGGACGCGTCCTGCGCATTGCCCCCTGTGCCACCGGCCAGGCCGCGGAAGCGAGAGCCGGTGAGGGCGAGCGCGCTGTTCTGCCCCGAGGGTGCGGCGACGCTGGAGATCACGGGGCGATTGGCCGTCACCACGCCGAGGCCAGGATCGAAACGGCGAGACGGGCCACCGGGAGTGTTCGTCCCGCCCGCGGTGAGCACGCTGCCGTCGAGAAGCAGCGTGGTGGCCGCGTTGGAAGACGTTTCAAAAGCGCCGACCGAGGCCCAGGTGTTGATGGCCGGGTCGTAGAGATAATTGCTCGCCAGCACGCGCCCATCGGGAAGCAGCGTGGCGGTGTGCAGGCTGAGGGCCGCCGGCAGGCTGGCGGCCGGAATCCAGTTGGGCGTGCCGGGAGTCCATCGTTCCGCGGTGTTCGTTCCCCCGCCCACCACGAGCACGCTGCCGTCGGGGAGCAGGGTGGCCGTGTGTCCCGAGCGCCCGATGGAAAGCGTCGGACCGGGACTCCAGCCTCCGGTCGCCGGGCTGTAAATCCGCGTGTCAGAGAGATAGGTATTATTCCCGGTGCCACCGGTTACGAGCACTTGACCGCTGTAAAGCAGCGTCGCGGTGTGGGTCGATCGTCCGATGGGGATCGGGGCTGCCGTGGTCCAGACGCCGGTCGCGGGATCGAAAAGCTCGCAAGTGCCTCCCGGGCCGTCGCCGCCAACCGCCAGAACTCGGCCATCCCGCAGCAGCGTGGCGGTGTGCCCGAAGCGTCCCACGTTCAGCGAGCCGGTGTTGGATCCGACGAGGGAACTCGAATCGACAACGGCGGTGCTCGTGGTGGGCATGGTCGTCGGAGTATTCCCTCCGGCGACCAAAAGGCGTCCATCGCCGAGATTGGTGGTGGTATGCCCGATGCGGCTTCCGCCCGTGAACGACACCAAGCTCCACGTGCGAGGCGCAGGATCGTAAACCTCCGAATCGAACCAGATGCCGCCGCCGATGGGATTGGCCCCACCCACGGCCAATGCTTTCCCGCTCGGCAGCAGCGTGAGCGTGTGGAAGTAGCGTGCCCGGACGAGGCTGCCGGTGGAGGTCACGGCGCCATTAGCCGGGTCAAAGAGCTCGGCGCTGGCGGTGGTGGACCCGCCGGCAAAGCCGCCGGCCAGGAGCACTTGGCCGCTGGGCAGGATGACGGCGGGACAGGAATCGCGCGCGGTGCGGAGGGAGCCGGTGTCCGTCCAGGAGTCGCTTGACGGGTCGTAGAGCTCGACGCTGTCGATGGATGACTTCACGCTCTCGTCGTAGCCGCCGATGACGAGGAGCTTGCCGCTCGGCAGGAGCGCGGCGGCGTGGGCGTCGCGCGGGAAGGTGAGGCTGGCCGCCCCGGACCAAGTGCGCGTGGCCGGATTGTAAAGCTCGGCACTGGTGATCGCGCCGAAGTTGGAGCCGGCCGCGGCGAGCACTTTGCCATTCGGCAGGAGCGTGGCGGTGTGGTCGAAACGCGGTTCGCCCAGGGTGCCGGCGGGAGTCCACGCGCCGGTGGCGGGGTCAAATACCTCGGCGCCCGCGACGGGGGCGTTGAAGGACAATCCCCCCGCGGCGAGCACGGTGCCATCCGGCAAGAGGGTGGCGGTGTGGAGGTGCCGGGCGGCGCCGAGGAAGCCGACGTTCGCCCAGGTTCCGGTAGAAGTCTGATAGACCTCGGAGCTCGTCAGGGAGCCGGTGTCACCGTAGCCGCCGGCGGCGAGCACGCTGCCGTTGGCGAGCACGGTGGTGGTGTGCGAGCTGCGCGCGACGTGCAGGAAGCCGGTGTCGGTCCAGGCGCCGGTGGCGGGATCGTAGAGCTCGGCGCTGGTGAGATTCCCGGTCAGGCCGTAGCCGCCGGCGACGAGCACCTTGCCGGTGGGCAGGAGCGTGGCGGAATGGAAAAACCGCGGCGCACCGAGCGAGCCGGTGTCGGTCCAAGTCCCGGTAGCCGGGTCGAAAATCTCCGCGCTGGCCAAGGGATTGCCGGCGCTGAGGCCGCCGACGGCGAGGACCTTGCCGTTACCCAGGAGCGTGAGGGTATGCTGCACCCGGGCCGTTTTGAGCGAGCCGGTCGCGGTAAAGGTGAACGGCTCGCCCGAGGCCGCGGCGGCAAAGGCAAGACCCAGGACGAGGGCGAGACGGAGGACAAGCATGGCAAGAACGACGCTGCCCACTGCCCAGCGATCCCGGGCAAGTCAAACGAATCGGGGCGCCGCGGCGTGGCACTGGCGGGCAATGACAGAAGGACGCAGCCCGCGGCCGAACAAGATCAGATGGGGACTTCCTCAATGGCCCGCCGGAAGGCCGCGGCGAAGCGCGCGGCTCGCTCCGGCGGCCCCTTATACGTCGCGAAGGCTCGCCCGCGCTCGGCAAACACGGCGCCGCCAAGCGCGATGAAGCCGTCGTCGAAGCCGAGGTCTGCCATCGGCGCGATGAATACGGCGGCGTCGCGCAGCACCGAGAGACCGACGGTTCCGAAGGTCTGACGCCCCAGGCCGGGCGCACGGCCGAGGAGAAACTGCCCGAGCCAGTCGGGCAGCCGGGCGACGCGGGCCATCGTGACGAACGTCGGCGACTGCCGGACGCGCGCGAGGGCCGCGAGGCGGCGAAACTCGCGCAGGAATTTCATCAGACCCGCCTCCGTGCGCGAAAAATCGTCTGGTCGCACCGAGATCAAGTCCACGGCGCGGGGCGAGCGCGCGCCCGCGGGCACATCCACCGCATTGGCGAAGCGGCGGCCGGCCCATTCGGAGTCGCCGGCAAGGCGCCAGAGGACGAGTGCGGCCAGGGGCGCATCGCCGCCGAGCGTGGCGGTGTGGATTTGGTTGAGGGTTCGTCGCCAAGCAATCAGCGGCGTGAGATCGACGGTCGCCGTGGCGAGGTGAACGACGCGGCCGTCCGCCGGGCGCGATGCCACCTGGATGGCATCACCCGGCGATGCGACGGGCGGAGAAACCGCCGGCCGGCTTTGCTCTGACGGGACCTCGCTCGACGAGGCGCTCGGCGTAATGCGAACGATCAGCCCGGTGGACGCGCCCGCACCGGGCGTCGCCGCCGCGCGGTCAAGGCTCCGCGTGGACACGGCGGCGACGCTTCCCCAGCGGTTGGCCAGCCGATTCAGCATCTCCTGGAGCGGCAGGCCGTCGATGCCGACGTGCTGCGCCTGGCACCAAAGGTCGAGCACCCCATCCCCCACGAAGCGGGCGACGAAGCGGAAAACGTTCAAGCCCAGGTCCGGCGTGGCGGCGAAATCCGGCGGGACGAAACGGGCCGCATCATCCTTCGGCGGCGCCTCGATCGAGAGGAAGGCGGCCGAAGCCACGTGGGTGCACCACCTCTCAATGCTCGATGGCAGCCGACCGCTCGGGCCGCTCAGCCGGGCGCTGGCCTCGCCGACCAGGCGCTGGCCGCGCAGAGTTTCGGGGAGACGGCGGGTGATCCGGTGCGCCAGCGTGAAGGCGCGCTCGCCCGCCAGCACATCCAGGCCCATGGCGCCGTAGGAAAGCTCCCCGCCGAAACTCACCGAGAGAAACACCAGCGCGCCCTTGTCGAAGGCGCCGAGCGCGACGTCCCCCGCGCGCCCCCTCGACTTGGGGAAACGCTCCGTCCGCGAGCGCAGGGGCCGGAGCATCCAAGCCGCGTCCGCTTCCGCGGCCAGGAAGGCGGAGAGTTCCCGCGACAGTTCGACGGGGTCCTCCGCCGGGGCGCGCAGGCCCAGCGCCGAGAGGGCGAACTTGCTCGCCTCGGAGCGCAATCCCAGGGCGAGCGCGTGCCTCCACGGATCGCGCGGGTTCCGGGGATTGCGGGGGTTAAACGGGACGCTGGCCATGGGGCTCCGGGCCGAGGGTCTCGATCGTGTAGCCCTCGGGATAGCTGCGGTGGCTCATCGCGGTGCGCAGCACCGGACGGCCGGCGCGCGGCGAGAGGCGGGCCAGCCGGCCCCGCAAGCGCAATGCCACGCCCGCCACCCGACCGATCCAGCCCGGCGGCGCGGGCAGGCCGACGCTCTCACGCAGCCGATCGTCCATGAGCGAGGCCATGATCGGCGCCACCAGCCCACGAAGGGGCCGCGGCATCCACGCCTGGAACATTTTGATCGTCGCGTCGCACACGCGGCGGGAGGCGGCGGTGCCGGCGAAGTGCGCGCGCTCGTAGTCCAGGTTGAAACGCTCGAACTCGGCCCGGTCCTCGGGAACGTCGCGGATGTGCATGCGGATGCCCACCTCTCGCCAGAAATGGAATTGCGCAATGTTCTCGTTCTCATGTTGGGGGCGCCAGCCGAAGCGGGCGTTCCAGCGCGCCGGTTCGAAGACGAAGGTGGAGAGGACGTAGAGGAAGTCATCGTTGATGATCTTGAAACGGCCGTGGATCTCATTCATCCGGGCGAGCGCGCGCCGGCCGCGCTCGGAATCGTAGCCCAGTTCCATTAATTCGGAGAGGATGAGGTCAGTGTCGTCGTAGCGCTTCTGGGCGCGCTCGCCGAATTCCCGCGTGCGGTCGAGCAGCGCGCCGATGCTGGGCACGCAGAAGGTCCGGAAGAGCGCGAACTCCAAGGCGCGCGTGGTGTCGAAGGGGAACTCGCAGCGGCAAGTCAGGTAGGCCACGCGCAGGTGGTCCTTGACGGGGTCGAGCGAGAGAATTTCGCGGAGGACGGCGGACATGGTGGGCAACCAGCGGGCGAGGTTTGGGAGGGCGGGTGGCGACGGCGCCGCGGGCGCGCCGAGGCAAACCGCCGGCCCCCCGCGCGGGAAGGACGCGATATCGGTCAGGATGTCGGCGATCTCCTCGGGCAACGCGTCGGCGACCTGCCAGCGGGTCAGGAAGGCGTAGTCAGCGGCGGGCATGCGAAAGGGTCCGCGCATTACGCACTTGGGCCGCGCGGGGACGCAATTCTTTTCTGGAGAGGCGGCTCCTGGTCGCTCGCCCAGATCAGAGCTCGAAGAACCCCTTCAGCCGCGTCAGGAAACTTTGCTTGTATTCGGTCTCGCGCTCAGACTCGGCGGTGCCGGCTTTCTTGCGCGAGGCCGTGAATCCCTCGCGCTCCATCCGGCGGCGGGCGAGCAGCTCGGAGAGCCGCGTGATGATGTCTTGCTGGCGCTTCACCACCTCGCCGAAGACTTCCTTGGTAATCTCCAGGACTTCGCAGTCGGTCGCGGCTTGGACCGTGGCGGAGCGCTTCTCGCCGGTGAGCAGGGACATTTCCCCGAAGCAGTCGCCGGGCTTGAACTGCGCCACGGTCTGCTGCGAGCCGCGCCGGCCGATGAAGACGCGGGCGCGGCCGATGGTGAGCACGAACATCGAGTCTCCGTCGTCGCCCTCGGCGATGATGTTCTCGCCGCGGCCGAAGCGGTGCGCGGGACAATTCTCCAGGAGGAACTCGAGGTCCTCGCCACCGATGACCTCGAAGACCGGCTGCGCGGCGAGCATCGCGCGGAACTGGGCTTGCCGCTCGCCGTGGCGCTGGGCGCTCATCGGCGCGCGACGCTCGACGTGGACCGTGCGGACCGGGAACGGGATCGACAGGCACTCCCGGCGCAGGGCATACCAAATGTTGGTGCGCACGGCGTCGGCGATCGGGTTGTGGCGCGCGTGGTCGTCGATCCAATAGCGCACCTCGTAGGTCACCGCGGAGTCGCCGAAGCCCTTTACGAAGACCTCGGGCGCGGGCTGCGCGAGGATGCCAGGGGCAGCGGCAGCGGCGCCGGCCAGCACGTCGCGCACGCGGTTGGGCGGGGCGGAGTATTCCACGCCTACCTCGAGGCGCAGCCCGTGCGGGCGGCGCTCGCCGACCGAGCCGGCGCGCCGGTGGCCGGAGTAGTTCGTGATGGTCTGCTTGACGATGTGGGCATTGGGCACGTCGAGCTGCACGTCGTCGGGGGTGCGGAAGCGCGTGGAGCGCCAGTTGATCTCGGTGACCTGGACGTGCTGGTGGTCGAGCAGGAGCCAGTCTCCCACCTGGAAGGGCCGGCCGAAATGGAGGGTGAAGCCGGCGATGAGGTTGCCGAGGAGGTCTTGCGCCGCGAGGCCGATGGCGAGCGCGACGATGCCCGAGCCGGCGATGAGTCCGGGGATCTGCACATCGTAGTCGAGTTGCAGGACGAGGAGCAGCGTGGCGAGGACGATCACGATGCCGAGCACCTCGCGCAGGAAGCGCGGCACGGGCATCTTGCGCCGCGACTCGAAGAACCACGGCAGGAACTGCTGGGTGAAAAGCGGCAGCAGCGCGCTGACCGCGCAGATGATGGCGGCCGCCCCCAGCTCGCGGCGCAAGTCCCACGCGGGAAAGAGCACGCGCGCCACGATCCAGCCGGCGGTGGAGAGCGCGCCGGTCTGGTAGGCTAGGCCGAGGTGCAGGCCACGCCGGCGCTTGAGCCAACGACCGACGGCGAGCAGGAGCAAGTAGATCGCCAGCGCCGAGACGACGCCAGCGATGACCTGCTGCCAGAGCGGCAGCGCGGCATGAAGGCGAAGCCATTCGTCCACGGCGGAAGGGGCCGCGCGGCGCGGCGGCGACCTGATCCTGCCTGCCGGGGCGGCGCCGCGCAAGGGTTCGCCGCGGGCGATTTCAGGCGCGGGCTAAAACCGGGCGCCTCGCGTCGGCATCCGTCTTTTCCGGCCGTCCGGCGGCCTCGCCGGGCGGGCCTCGCTCGCTGCCGCCTTCCCGGGCGGCCGAGGGCGCTGTCACGGCG
>CALMOL010000099.1 GCA_937871685.1 uncultured Verrucomicrobiota bacterium | reverse complement strand
GTAGGCGGCCGTGCCGTTGCAGCCGCGCGCGGTGGCGTGGCCCTTCGTGGTAGTTGCGTTGTAGCTGAAGTATTCGTCGGGCCCGATGCCGCCCAAGCCGTTGCCGCGCGTGGAAACGCGGACGCGGGTAGGAAGGCGCTGGCCGGCGGTGGGAGTGTTCGCGCGGGCGATGACGAGCTGGATTTGGGTAGCTCCGTTGCCGTCCACCCGGCCGAGCACGACCGGGCGGTTGTTAGCGAGGTTGTTGTTCGTGAGGGAACGCGCCGGGATGTAGTTGCCGGCTGAATCAAACGCGAGGAGGTTCAGGTCCGTCGTCAGCAGTAGGGTGGCGGTGGACCGGTTGACCGTCAGGGTGAAGTTACCAGTGGTGGTCTGGTAGGGCGCCACGGTGATGGTGTAGGTGCCGGTGCTGGGGGCGAAGAAACTGATGGTCTCGTCGGTGCCGGTGTCCTGCGAGAATAACACCGTGCCGCTCGGGTCGGTGATGGTCACGATCCCGTCAAAGTTGCCGCTGGTCGCGGTTTCCTGGACGACGTAGCTGAGTCCGGCGGTGAGCGCCACGGTGAACGTTCCGTTCGTCGTCCCGGCGCCGGAGAAGACCGGCGGCTGAATCAGGGCCGGCGTGCGGATGTCGTAGGGGTCATCCCACTGCATCTCCGTGCTCGATGTGGTCGAGGCCGGGAAGTTCCAGCGGCAAGCGACGTCCTGGCCGTTAGGGTTAAAGTTGTGGAAGCCGCCGGCATAGAGGCCGGCCGGCACGTTGGCGAGGTTGATGTTCGTGCCCGCCAGCGCAGTGTTAGTCGCCGAGGTCAGACCCGAGCCATTGGGGACGATGCGCAGCGCGGACTCGTAGGCGTTGATGCCGATGTTGTTGCCGGCCGACGAAAAGTAGGACACGCCCGTGGCGGTCGCGTCGTCGATGGCCAAGCCGATGATCGACTCACCGAAGAACGGCTCGCCACCGTAGGAGATGTCGTCGCAGATGACATTCGCCTTGAAGCCGTTGAACGGCGTTGCGCCGCCAAAGGTGTTCTCGTAGCCAGGGATGTTCGCCATGGCGCGAATGTAGTTGCCGAAAGCCACCTCACCGGTGCTGCCGGTCGCGAAGGCCAGCTTGGCGCGGGGGGCCATCTTATGGATGTTTTGGATCATGCCACGGCCCTCGTCCGTATTGCTGGCGGCGGGGGTCAGGTCGATCAAGACATTGACCGGAGTCGTGTTGCCGGCCGGGTTGTTCGCCGCGCCCGGCAAGTCGAAGCTCGTCACGTTGTCCGCCGCGTGGGGAGCGGCCGTGCGCGTGTCGAAGCTGTCGGACATCGCCCCGACCGAGATCCCGTTGCCGTTCCAGTCGGGGGCGCTCGCGGGAAGCGACGGATTGTAGAACTTGTTGATGAAGTCGATGCGGTGCTGCACCACGCCTTGGTCGAAGGCCGTGCCGAGTTTTGTCAGGGTCTGGCCCACCACCACTTCCGGATCGCCCGCGTTCCGACGGGACTTGGCGTTCGCCTGCGGGGCGCGCTCCAGGCCAGGGGTGAGAACGGATCGGCGGCTCGTGTCCGGCTTGAGGCCGAGAATGACGGCGCGCACGCCCTTGACCTGCGAAAGCGCCGGGACGTCGTCCACCGATACGAAGCCCTCGATGATGCCGACACTACGGTAATTCTTATCCACCGCGGTGATGCGAAGAGATGGGATCGCGGTCAGGTTTCTCTGCACGCGCTCAAACGACACGAGGCCCGTCAGAGTGATATCCACGAGCACCTTGCCCGTTGAAACCTCGGTGATGGCCTGGGCGGCGACGTCGGCGGCCGCCTCGGTGAAGTATCCGTTGAAACGAGCCTTGGCGTCAGTCCCCCTGGGGGCGGGAAGGACTCCTTTCGCGATGAGGTTGCTCTCGACGAGCTTGTCGAGCCCGTAGCCGAGGTTCTGGGGCATCGTGCCCGCCTGCACGGCGGAGGCCACGAACACAAGGCACGCCGCGGCGGGCGCGACGAGGGAGGGTAAGCGGAAAGCAGAGCGCGAGACGGATTTTGCGGATCTAGATTTCATGGGAACGAATGACTGGGGGGAATAGATTAAGGGCGAGTCGCGCGGGAAACGCGGTTGCGACGCACGAAGCGGGCGCCGAGAAGCGCAGTTCCGACGCCGGCGAGGGCCAGCACGGAAGGCTCAGGAATCGACGAAGCACCGGTCAAGCCGATGCCGTAGGCACCGTTTTCGAGAACGGTCGTGTTGCCATTCCAATTGAAGAGGGTCGTCGGATTCACGCCGCTCGCTGCGGTGCGCAGATCGGTCGAGGCGTTGCCCACATTGAAGAGAAACTGGTTCACGGAATTGACGGGTTCGTTACCCGACAGGGCGATCCCGAGGTAGTAGAACCCGGGCGCCAGGCCGCTCAGGACGGAGTTTCCGGCCGGGAGACGGGCCTGAATGGAGGTGCCGCTCCCATCGTCATTGGCGAGGATCGCCGTGCCGCTCAGGGTGAAAAGGAACAGCGCGGTGTCGAGGTTGTTGCCCCCGACCGTGGTCGCGGTCGCCGAGAAGGTAGAGGGGCTCGAGATGTAGATGCGGAACAGGTCCACGTCGGTGCTCGAGGAGAAGGTGCCGTTGATCCCGTCGAGAGGATTTCCGGTCGTCGCCTGGGCAGTGCCCAGGGTCTGGCCGGCGTCGCCAATTTCATTGAACACCACGGCGTGAACGTTCGTCACGGTGGCGGCGGAGATGAGCCCTACGGAGAGGACTAGTGCTAGCGATCTTTTGGATGGCATATACGGATGGGTTCCCGCATGGCGCGGGCTTACGGTGGAGTTGCTGGGGAGGTCGGACTTGGATCAGCGCGGGGCGAAGGTTCGAGTGGACGCCCTCCCACTGAGTGGGGCGCTTTTTCACCGGGCTTGGGTGTGGCGCAACCCTTTTTTGGCATACTCATCCGCTGCGACGGGGAATTCTTGCTAATGGGAGGCGCCGCGTCCGTCGTTCCTCGGGAGAGTCCCGAGGCGTCCTATGCAGGATAGGGAAAGATCCTGCGCAGGAGGGTTTTGGTCCTGCACAGAATCTCTCCAAGCCTTGCGAGAGTCGCGCCGAAGTCTTCGAAGGACGATTTCCAAGTGGCTCGGGGAGCGTTTGGCGGTGTTAGGGGAAGGATGGCTTCTGGAAGGGGGCGAGCTTATCCCCCTGGACAAGCACGGCGTCCCCCGCGCCGGAGAGGCGCAAGGCCAATGAGCCGAATCTTTTCGCTCAGCCTAGCACATGCATCCTTCAATCTGAGTTATTGCTCACGTTTTTCCTTGCCAACGGCAGGTTCCCGGCGCATTCCTCCGCACCCCACTCCCGCTCACATGCTCCGCGAACCTCTCTTCATTGCCGCTGGCGTGCGCACGCCGTTTTCCAAGATGGGCACGCTCCTCGCGCCGTTCGCGGCGGACGAGCTGGGCCGCATGGCCGTTTCCGAGTTGCTGGCCCACACGGGCTTCGACCCGGCGCTCATCACCGAGGTAATCCTCGGGTGCGTGGGGCAGCCGGCCGAGGCCGCAAACGTGGCGCGGGTGATCGCCCTGCGCGCGGGCATCCCGCAAAGCGTGCCGGCCGTCACGGTGCACCGGAACTGCGCGAGCGGCTTCGAGGCCATCACGCAGGCGGCCGACAAGCTGGCGGCGGGGCGGGGGGAGGTATTCCTCGCGGGCGGAACGGAGAACATGTCCCAGGTGCCGCTCTTCTTTAACCAGAAGGCCGCGAAGAAGTTCATGTCCCTGGCGCGCGCGAAGGGCACGATGGACCGCATGAAGGCGATGGCCGACTTCCGGCCGGCCGACTTCCAGCCGCGCATCGGCCTGGAACTGGGCCTGTCCGATCCGATCTCCGGCCTGAATATGGGTCAGACGGCGGAGAACATCGCGCGCGACTTCCAGATCACCCGCGAGGAGCAGGACGCCTTTTCGTTGCGCTCGCACCAGCGGGCGATTGCCGGCCGCGAGCGGCTCCGCGAGGAGATCGCCCCGGCGCTTCTGCCGAATGCCAAAGAGGGCCAGCCCAGTGTGATGCGCGACGACAACGGTCCCCGCGAGGGCCAGACGATGGAAGCCCTGCGCAAGCTCAAGCCCGTCTTCGAGAAGGGCACCGGCACGGTGACGGCCGGGAACTCCTCGCAGATCACGGACGGCGCGGCCGCGCTGCTGGTGATGAGCGAGAAGGCCCTGGCGAAATCCGGGCTCCAGCCGCTCGGAAAGCTCATCGCCTATGATTATGCCGGCTGCGACCCAGCGCGGATGGGCCTCGGCCCTGTGTTCGCCGTGGACCGCGTGGAGAAGGCGACCGGCCTCGGCCTCAAGGACGCCGAGGTGATCGAGATCAACGAGGCCTTCGCCGCGCAAGTGATCGGCTGCCAGCGCGCGGCGCGCTCGGCCGAGTGGTGCAAGGCGAACCTCGGCCGTGACACCGCCCTTGGTGAATTCCCCGACGAAATTCTCAACGTGAACGGCGGCGGCGTGGCCCTCGGCCACCCGGTCGGCGTGAGCGGCGCGCGCCTGGTGCTCACCGCGCTGCTGGAGCTGCGCCGCCGCAAGGCCAAGCGCGCTCTCGTGACCCTCTGTGTCGGCGGTGGCCAAGGCGGCGCGCTGTGGCTGGAGTCGATTTGAGCCAGCCAACCCCCATGAGCCTCGACAAAACTCCCGTCGTCCTGCGCGATGGGAAGTGGTGGATCGGCCGAATCGAGGCGACGCCGGGTGTCAACGCGCAGGAACGAACCGTTGATGAATTGCTGTCGTCGCGAAGCGCCGCGCCTGCCGAGTATTTGGAAATGAACCGCGCCGATGACCGGTGCATCCCGGAACCCTGACTGCTATGCCCAATCTTACCCGCTCCTTGCTTCCCTCGGGCACTTGCGTGCTCACCTTCGACCGGCCGGACTCCTCGGCGAACATCTTCGATGCCGACACGTTTGCGGAGCTGAATGCGCACCTCGACTGGCTGGAATCCACCGAGGGTGCGGTGGCCAAGGGGCTGATCCTCGCGAGCGCCAAGCCGAAAATTTTCCTCGCCGGCGCCGATCTGCACGGGTTCACCAAGGATCCGTCGCCGGAGAAAATCTCGGACCTCATCCGGCTCGGGCATCGCACCTTCGCGCGGATCACGAAGCTGCGGATTCCCTCCTGCGCGGCGATCCATGGCCTGGCGCTGGGCGGCGGCTGCGAGGTCTCGCTGGCCTGTGATTGGCGCGTTGCTTCGACCGACAAGGAAACCAAGATCGGCTTGCCGGAGACGATGATCGGCATCCTGCCGGGCTGGGGTGGGTCCACCCTACTTCCGCGCCTCGTCGGGTTGCCGGCGGCGCTGCCGATGATCCTCGGCGGCAAGCAGATGGCGGCCGTTCCGGCGCTGAAGATCGGCCTCGTGGACGCGGTGGGGCCGCGCGAGTCGCTGCTCCCGCAGGCGGAAAAGCTCCTTGCCAAAGGCAAGCGCCCGCCGGGCAAGCGGCAGTGGGCCAACCTCGCGCCGGCCGCCGCGCTCATCGCGCGCAAAGCCAAGGGCGACGTGCTGGCAAAGACCGGCGGGCATTACCCCGCGCCGCTCCGGGCGCTGGAGGTGGCCGTGCAAAACCTGCGTGGCACGGTGGAGGAGGGATTCGAGAACGAGCGCAAGGCCTTCGTCGAATTGGCCACCGGGCCGGAAGCGCGCCAGCTCCTCGGGATCTTCATGCTGCAGGAGCGCGCGAAGAAGTTGCCGCTGCCGGCCGACATGGCCGCCCCGGCCAAGCCCGCGCCGGAAATCAAGCGCGCCGCGGTCATCGGCGCCGGCGTGATGGGCGCGGGCATCGCCCAGTGGCTGGCGGCGCGCGGAACGAACGTGCTGCTCAAGGACGTGGCCGCCGAGCCGCTGGCCAAGGGGATGCAGGGCATCGGCAAGCTCTTCGGCGACGCCGTGAAGCGCCGCCGCTTCACGCCGGCCGAGGCGCAGGCGGCGCGCGACCGGATCATTCCCGCCGCGACCGACGTGCCGATGCGCGACCGCGAGCTGGTGATCGAGGCCGCGCTCGAGAAACTGGAGGTGAAGCAGGAGCTTTTTCGCGCGTTGGAGAAGGCCGTTGGCCCCGACGCCGTGCTGGCCACGAACACCTCGGCGCTCTCGGTGGACGCCATCGCCTCCGCGCTGGAACGGCCGGAGCGGCTCGTGGGCATCCATTTCTTCAACCCGGTCCACAAAATGCAGCTCGTGGAGGTGGTCCGCGGGCCGCGCACCTCGCCCGAGGCGCTGGACGCGGCGCTGCGCTTCGTGAAGGCCATCGGCAAGCTGCCGGTGATCGCGCGCGACCGGCCTGGCTTCATCGTGAACCGCATCCTCACGCCCTACATCGCGCAGGCCGGGCTGCTGCTGATCGAGGGCTACCGCACGCGCGACATCGACCGCGCGATGGAGCGCTTCGGAATGCCGATGGGTCCGCTGCGCCTGATGGACGAGGTGGGCCTCGACATCGGCCGGCACGTCGCCGCCGACCTCGCCGCGCGCCTGGACCAGCCGGTGCCGCAGCTCGGCGCGATGGGCGATGAGATGATCGGCCGCAAGTGGCTCGGCCGAAAGACCGGCCGCGGCTTCTACGTCCACGCGCCCGGCTCGAAGAAGGCCGAGGTGAACGTGGACGTGGAGCGCCTGCCGGGCATGCCCACCGAGATGAAGCCGGCGAACGCGGCGCTCTTCCATGACCGCCTGCTCCTGCCGATGATCAACGAGGCCGCGCGCGTGCTGGAGGAAGGCGTGGCCGACGCGCCGGAGGACGTGGACTTCGCCATGATTTTCGGCACCGGCTTCGCGCCCTTCCGCGGCGGCCCGCTGCGCTACGCGGACACGCTGGGGGCGCAGAAAATTGTCGCCGGACTGGAAGCGCTCGCCGCCAAGCATGGCGGCACGTTCGCGCCCTGCGCCCGGTTGAAGGAGATGGCGCGGGACGGGAAGAAATTCTATCCCGACGCACCGGCGGCTGCCGCCTGAGCTTCCCGTGCGAGACCCTGCGATCGTCGCTCTGGACGGCCAGCCGGTCGCGGCCACGCTTTTCCCGGCGGCGGGTCGAGAAGAGCCGCGCGAGGTCGTGGTGATCGCGTGCGCCACGGCGACACCGCAAGGCTTCTACCGCGGCTTCGCCGAGCACGCCCGGGCGATGGGGCGCGACGTGGTGACCTTCGATTACCGCGGCATCGGCAAGGCGCGGCCGGCTCGGCTGCGTGGTTTCCAGGCCGGCTTTCTCGATTTCATCGAGAAGGACTTGGCCGGCGTGGTGGAATGGGCGTCGCAGTTCGGCCCCGTCGATCTCGTGGGCCACTCGCTCGGCGGGCAGGCGCTGGGCCTGCTGCCGCGGCCAGGGCGGGTGCGCTCGCTGGCGACCTTCGGCACCGGCGTCGGCCATCACTCGTATATGCCGCGCTCCGAGCGGCCCAAGGTGCTGGCGGTGTGGTGGCTGCTGGGGCCGCTGCTCGCGTCGATCTACGGCTACCTGCCCGGCCGGCGGCTCGGCTTCGGCGAGGACTTGCCGCTCCAGGCCTACCGCGACTGGCGGCGCTGGTGCCTGCGGCCGCGGTATTGGTTCGACGACCCGGCGGTGGACTTCGCGCCGCGCTTCGCCGCGGTGCGCTCGGCGGTTCTTTCCGTGAGCGCGGACGACGACCGGTGGGCACCGCACGCATCGGCCGACATGTTCATGAGCTTCTATGCGGGCGCGGAGGTGGAAAAGCGGCGCTTGTCGCCTGCCGAGCGCGGGCTGCCGCGGATCGGCCACATGGGATTCTACCGGCGAGACAACGGCGCCGCGCTCTGGCCGGTGGTCACCGACTGGTGGAAATCGCGAGGCTTCGGCGGGTGACGCGACGGGCCGGGAAGGCCGTTTGGCAGGGCGGGGGGATAGTGTTATCTGCTCGGATGCGTGCCGCGTCCGCCCATTTCCGGTTTGCCAGGATCATGGGGGCATTGACGCTGGCCGCGGCGCTCACCGCGCCCGCTTTCGCGTGCAAGTTCTGCCGGCCGGGGGGCGAGTATGACCGCTACACGCCGGATGATCCGATGAGCGCCTTCGCGCCGGACGCCGCGACGATCGCGCGCGGCCAGGAAGCCGGCTCGCCGCCCACCGCGGCTCCGGCTGCGCCCAAGCCGGAGGATCTCGTCACCTCCCGCGCCGCGCTGACGGCGGCAATGGCGTCCGCGCCCGCTCCGGCGCCGGATTCCCCCGCGCCCACGGCAGGTTCGTATCGCGAGCGCCTTCTCCGCCCGGTGTCGTATTCCCCTCCCGCTGCCGCGGCAACCGTTCCGGCAGCGACCCCTTCCGCGGGCCTGAGCGTTTCGGCGGCGCGCGTGGTGGACGGCACCCTGGTGCTCGCGGTGCTCGGGGTGATCGGGTTTTTCGTGCGGCGTTCTTGATCCCCGCGGGCCTGGGCCGAGTGGATGTGGCGACGTTGGCTTGCGCGGCGCGCGACCCCGGGGCATGGCCGAGGATGTCTTCCTCGCCCGCCATCCCCCCGTTCGTCCTCTACGTGAAGCCCGGCTGCCCGTGGTGCGACGACGCCATCGCCTGGCTCGACGAGCGCGGCTATTCCTACGACGAGGTGGACGTGTATTCCGACCAGGCCGGCTACGCCGAGATGCAGCGCCTGACGCGCCAAGGGAAGTGCCCCACGCTGAAAGTCGGCGACGAGGCGGTGCTGCCTGACTTCGACACGGGCCAGCTTGAGAAGTTCCTCGCCAAGCACGGCTGGCTCAAGCAAGCGGCGTGATCTCGATGGCCTCGCACTCGGCGCGCCAGCCGGGGAAGCGCCACGCGTTCGGGAAGCCCACGCATTGGACCGGCTTCACGGGCTGGATGCAGCACACGTTGCAGCCATCGAGGAAGATGCATGCGCCGTTCGGCCGCGAGTGAAGCATCAGCGCGCGGCGGCTAGACCATTTTCGATTCGACTGGTCGCACTGGGCCGGACCGCTCCCGCCAGCGCACCGGCGT
>CALMOL010000098.1:4380-9769 GCA_937871685.1 uncultured Verrucomicrobiota bacterium | reverse complement strand
AGACCCTGCCGGCAAGGATGCCAGCGGTCCCAGTAGAGACCGCGCTCCGCAAAAGTGGGGGCGCGCCTTTTCCGCGAGGCCTGCTCGGTTGCTTGTGAAGCGAGAAGTCGAGGGGTTTCCAGACGGAACCGCGCTCAGGCACCGCGTTTCACACCAGGCGTTTAGAAGGTGAAGTTCGCCCACGGGTCCACGCCGCTGAAGCCGTCGGTGCTGCCGTTGTTCGCGTCTGCGATGTCGGCGGCGTTGAGGGCGGGGAGGCGGATCTGGGCGATGCGGTTGCCGGCCACGATGGTGTAGTTGGCGGTGTTGGAGCGGGCGCTGTTGCGGACGATGAGGTTTCGCACCGCCCCGGCGTCGGTCAAAATACCGGTGGCGTTGTAGCTCACGTGGTTGCCGTCGATCCGGTTCGCCACTTCGGACAAGCGGATGCCGGCGCCGCCGTTGTTGGCGCAGTTGTTGTCCGAAATCTCGCAGGAGCGAAAGGCCGTGATGCCATCGCCGTTGTTGGCCTGGACGGTGCAGCCGCGGGCGCTGGAACCGGTGTGGAGCGCGATGCCGGTCCCGTTCCCGCGCGAGACGCAGTGCACCACGGACGAGCCGTCGTTGAGGTCGAAGCCGGCATCCGAATTCGCGGTCGCGGTGCAATTCACCACCTTGACCCCATCGTGGCGGCATTGCAGTCCGAACCCCCCGGCGTTGCTGGTGAAAACGCAGCCCTGGATCAAGCTCCCTTGCTGTGCGGTAGCGCCCGTGCCGCCGAGATACGCGCCGCCGTTGCTGTTATACCGGCTTTCGCAGTTGGTCATGACGGCGCCGCCGCCGAGCAGGTAGAACCCGTAGCCGAGGTTATTGTAGGCCGTGCACTCGGTGAGGGCGCAGCCGTGTCCGTAGAGCTGGAAGCCGATGCCGCAGTTGGAGGCAAGCACGCGCTGGCAGCGGATGCCCTGGGCGACGGCCAAGCCCGTGGCGGCGTCACTGGAGATCCCGGCGGCGCAGCGCTCGACCGTTCCATTCTGGATCATGCAGCCGTAAGCCATGGCCAGGACGCTGACTCCCTTCTGGCCGTTGGTGGAGCTGATTCCGGTGATGCGGAACCCGTTCAGGTCGATGGTCACGCCGCTGACGGTGACTTCGATGCCGGTGGGGGTCGAGAAGACCAGGTTGCTGGTCAGATAATAGCTGCCGGCCTGGGTGATGGTGAAGGTGTCGTTCGCCGCATTCGTTCCGCTCGGCGGCGCGTGGATCAGGTCGATCGGCGTGCGCGCTTCGACCTGGTCGAGCGTCTTCATCGTCCGGGCCGGCGCTCCGGGCGGCGTGAGCGGCCCTTGGGCACCGAGCGGCGCCTGCACGAGAAAGGTCAGGCAAATCAGGAGGGACGCGCAGGAAGGTCGCATGGCAGGGAGAGGGTCGGTGGGGTCGGCTAACGCATATTCGCCGCCAGAGTCGCACCAGATGCAGCCAGAAGGAAGTCTTTGGAAGGCGCCGCCGGTGGCGGCAGTTCACGCACTGACTTCGACGCCACGGCGGCGGGCGGGCGGTTCACGCCGAGGGATCGAGGTGCACGGGATCGTTCAGCGCGACGCGGCCGGGTTCGACCGTCGATCCGTAAACGCCGAGGCAGCCCCGGCGCTCGCGGGCGACGGCGCGCAAGATCGCGGGATTCCGCTCGCCCGTGGCGGGATCCATCGTGATGACGACGCAGCGGCCATCGCGTTGGTCCACGCGCAGGCGCAGTCCCCCAACGCGCAGGGTGGAGCCGATCCAAGCGTCCTCTTGGAAGGGCGCTTCCTCGGCCGCTTCCACCAGGAGATTGGGCCGGAAGCGCTGGGCATCGAGCGGGACGCCGGCAGCCTCGGCCATTCGGGCAAGCGTCTGGGTCGTGATCAGCGAGAGCGAGAATGCATCGAAGATGCCGCGATCCTGCCGGATGACTCGCACTCCGCCCGGGCACAGTTCCTCGCCGAGCGCGGAATCCGCGATGTCGAAGATCATTCCCGCCGGAGTGCGCACGATCGTCGGCGACTTGTCGGGGCGGGCCGGATCGAGAAACGACGGTTGGTATTGGTTGAGGTCCGCGCGCTCGCGCAGGGTGAACCAGGGGAAGCCGCTTTGCGGCGCGTCCTGGCGGACGAAGGCCCAGCGCCGGTCCCCCGCCAGCCCGTGCCAAGATACGTTCACCTCCGACAGCGCTTCCGGCCCCATCGACTTGACGGGATACCGCCACAACCCAACGACGCGACCCAACGGCCGTGCATTTCGATCATCGTTCATAAGATAGCCTCCGAGGAGGCGCCCTTGTGAGATCAGCCAACCTCAAGCGTGGCGGAATCGGATCCGCTGCAGCGCCTCTTGAGGTCGGGTGAGCGCCGCGGAATGCAGCGCCCACGAGACCAAGCGAATCATCGCCGGCGGCAGCGGTCAAGTTTCACGGGGCGCCGGACGCGATGCGCGTGATGGCCGGAAGGCCGTTCTCGCCTTCCTTATGAACAAGAGCCAAGCCGATTAAAGCGAGATTTTCATCTGATGTCTGCCCCGACCTTTTTCGAGAGCGCCCTCGCCTTCCGCCGCTGGCTGGAGGCCAACGCATCCGCGGAGACGGAATTATTGGTGGGCTTTCGAAAGGTCGGCTCCGGCGCGCCGAGCATTTCCTGGCCCGAGTCGGTGGATCAAGCCCTCTGCTTTGGCTGGATCGACGGCATCCGCCGGCGCATCGATGGCGAGACCTACTCGATCCGGTTCACGCCGCGAAGGCCGACGTCCATCTGGAGCGCCGTGAACATCGCCAAGATGGAGCGACTTCGCGCGGAAGGACGGTTGACGCCGGCCGGCGAGCGGGCGTTCGCGCACCGCCAGGAGCACCGGTCCAACGTCTATGCCTACGAGCAGGCGGTCAGCGCCGAGCTCGCCGCCGCCGAGCTTCGTGAATTCCAGCGCCGCACGGACGCGTGGGAGTTCTGGGAGGACACGCCGCCCGGCTACAAGAAGACCCTGCTCCATTGGATCACCACCGCCAAGCGCGCGGAGACGAGGGCCTCCCGCTTGACCACGCTGATCGGCGCGTGCGCCGCCGGGAAGCGCTTGCGGTAGGCACGTGGTGATATTGGGGCGTCCGGGGTCGCGTTCAAGAAAGGTCAGTCGGCCAGGCCGGGCGCGGCGGCCCGTCGCACCTCAACGGCCAGCCCGCTCAACGCCGCGTTGCCGGAGGGAACGTCGAGCGCGGCGGGATCGGTAAGGTCGTTGTAACTGGCGCCAGCGACCTTCGACGCGACTCGCAGGCGCACGCCGGGACGCGCGTGGCCGAAGCCGTGCGGCAGGCAGACCACGCCGGGCATCACGTCATCGCTGGCCTGCACGGTGGTGACGATGCGGCGATCGGCGGCGCGAATCTCGACCTCCTCCTCGCTGGCCAGGCCGCGGGCGGCGAGGTCAGCGGGATGCATCAGCAATTGGTGGCGCGGCGCGCCCCTCGTCAGGCGGGGCGCGTTGTGCATCCAGGAGTTGTTGCTCCGCACGTGCCGCCGGCCGATCAAGCGCAGCTCGACGCCGGCCGGCGCGGCCGGGGCCTCGCGCGCCAAGCGGCGCAGATCCTCCAGCAGGAGCGGAGGGGCACACTCGATAAAACCGCTTTCGGTCTGCAGGCGACCAAGCAGCGAGGGACGGAGCGGGCCGAGGTCGAGCCCGTGCTTGGCGCCGGCTAGTTCCTCCTTGCCGACGCCCGAGCCGCCGCGCGCAACGAGCGCGGGGATCAGGACCTCCGGCGGCGGCAGCGGTTGCCAGGGCCTGCCGGAGGCAGCCGCAAGCGCTTGGCCGAGCTTCTGCAGGATTTCCCAGTCGCCGAGCTCGCCGTCCGCGAGAGGCAGGACAGGTCGGTTCCAACGGGCCAGGCGACGAACGGCGAAGGCACTGAAGATGAGATCGTAATGATGCTGCGTGAGGGCCGAGGCGGGCGGCAGGATGAGGTCGGCGTGGCGCGTGGTCTCGTTGAGGTAGATGTCCACCGACACCATGAAGTCGAGCGAGCCGAGCGCGCATTCCAACGCGCGCCCGTCCGGCGTGGAAAGGACGGGGTTTCCCGCCACGGTGAGCAGCGCGCGCACCTGCCCCGGCCCGGGCGTGGCGATCTCCTCGGCCAAGACGGCCACCGGCAGCTCGCCGGCGAACTCCGGCAGGCCGCGCACGCGGCTGCGCCACTTGCCGTGGTGCCCGGCCGCGGTGCCGGGGCCGGTAACAGGAATCGCAGGTTCATTGGGAAGCGCGCCGCCCTCGGCGTCGAGCCGGCCGGCGACGAGGTTGATCAACTGCAACAGCCACTGGCAAAGGCTGCCGAACTTTTGCGTCGAGAGCCCGACGCGCCCGTAGGCGCAGGCCCGCGGCGCGGCGCGGAACTCCCGCGCGAGCCGTTGAACCACCTCCGGCGAAATGCCGGCGCGCGCGTGGATTTCCTCCAGCCCGAAGCCCGCCAGCGCCGCAAGGGCATCATCGAGCCCCCGCAGTCGATCACCGTAGCGATCGAGACGGGGTGGCCCAATCCGGACCAACTCGTTCAGCAAGCCGATCAGCAGCCAGGCATCGGCCCCCGGCCGGATGAAATGGTGTTCGTCGGCGACCCGGGCGGTTTCCGTGCGGCGCGGGTCGATCACCACCAGCTTGCCGCCGCGCCGGCGCAGGGCCTCGAGCCGCCGGGCGATGCCGCCGGCCGTGAGGAGGCTGCCGTTGGACGCGACCGGATTGGCCCCGAGAACGAGGAAGAAATCCGTGCGGTCGAGGTCGGGGATCGGCACCAGGAATTGGTGGCCATACATCAGGAACGCGACGAGCTGGTGCGGCCATTGGTCCACCGACGAGGCGGAAAAGAGGTTGCGCGTGCGCGCCGCGCGCAGGAGCGGCGGCAGGTAGGCCGCGCTGCCGAAGTGATGCACGTTCGGATTTCCGAGGTAGATCGCGAGGGCATCGGCGCCGTGGGCCTGCTGCACCGTCCCCAGCCGCTCGCCCGCGAGCGCGAAGGCCTCGTCCCAGCCGATCTCCTCCCAGTCCGCGCCGCGCCGGCGCAGCGGGCGCCGGAGGCGGTCGGGATCGGCTTCGAGGTCGAGCAGCGCGTTGCCCTTCGGGCAGATGTGCCCGCGGCTGAAGGGATCTTGCGCGTCGCCCCGGATCTGCGCCAGACGCCCGTCCTCCGCGAACTGGAACTCCAGCCCGCACATGGCCTCGCAAAGGTCGCAGACGCGAAAGCGCGGGGGAATCGGCATGGAGCGAGACTTCTCGCAGACAAGCCGGAACGCGAGGCCTTTTCCGTGATGGCGCGCCGCGCTTGCCTCGAGGTGGATGGCGCGGTGCCGCCCCGGCGTTGGGGGGGGGCGGGGGCGGCATTTAGCGGCGGGGGGGCCGCCAA
>CALMOL010000098.1:321-4370 GCA_937871685.1 uncultured Verrucomicrobiota bacterium | reverse complement strand
CCCTCGCGCCATTGCGGGCGCGAAGCGCCGAAATTTCCCGGCGGCGGCGCGCGCAATGGCGCGAGGGACCGCGCCATCCACCTGGAAAACCGACATCCGCAGGCCAAGATTTCCCCATGCCCCTTGTCCGCATTTCCCTTCCTCAAGGCAAGCCATCCGCCTTCCGCCAGGCCGTTTCCCGAAGCGTTCACCAAGCCATGGTGGACACCATCAGCATCCCCGCCGACGACCTGTTTCAGGTCATCACCGAGCACCCGCCGGAAGGCTTGGTGATCGCGCCGTCTTACCTCGGGATCGCGCACGGCCCCGACGCGATCATCGTTCAGATCACCATCCGCCGCGGCCGCACCGTGGAGGTGAAGAAGGCACTCTACGCGCGGCTCACCGCCAACCTCGCCGCCGATCCCGGCCTCGCGAAGAACGACGTGATCATCGTGCTGACCGAGAACGACCCGGCGGACTGGTCCTTCGGCAACGGCGAAGCGCAATACTCGCCCTGAGCCGCGCCACCACCGACGCCTCCCTCACCACGGCAGGGAGAACGTCTTCACCGTGCTCATGAACTTCATGGCCTCGATGACGCCCTCCTTGATGCCGAGGCCGCTGTCCTTCACCCCGCCGAAGGGGGAAAGCTCCAGGCGGTAGCCGGGAATCTCGTTCACGTTCACGGTGCCGACGCGCAGGCCCTTGATCACGCGGGTGGCGTGGGGGAGCGATTCGGTCACGACGCCCGAGGAGAGGCCGTAGAGCGTGGCGTTGGAAAGCTCGATAGCGTCCTCGACGTCGCGGATGGCAATGATCGGCGCGAGCGGGCCGAAGCACTCGCAGGTCGCGAGGTGGGCGTCGCGGGGGACATCACCGAGGATCGTCGGCTCCATCAGCGCGCCGCGGCGCTGGCCGCCGTGGAGCAACTTGGCGCCGCGCGATTCCGCCTCGCGCACGGCCGCCTCGAGCGACCGGGCGGCGGCCTCGTCGATGACGGTGCCCACGAGGGTGGCGTCGTCGGCCGGGTCGCCGGCGGGATATTCCTTCGCCTTCTTCACGAAGCGCTGGGTGAACTCGGCGAGAACCTTCTCATGCACTAGGATGCGGCGGACGGCGGTGCAGCGCTGGCCGCTGTTTCGGAAGCAGCCCTCGCAGGCGAGCTTCGCGGCGAGGTCGAGGTCGGCGTCCTCCAGCACGATGAGCGGCGAGTGGCCGCCGAGCTCGAGGCAGAGCTTCTTGTAGCCGGCGGTGGCGGCGATCTCCTTCCCGATCTTCGCGCTGCCGGTGAAAGTGACGAGGTCCACGCGCTCGTCGCGGATCAACGGCTTCGTCACCACGTCGAGCGAGCCGTTCACCACGCTCAGCATCCAGCCCGGCAGGCCCGCCTCGTGGAGCAGCTCGACCAAGCGGATGGCGGTGAGCGGCGTCTTCTCGGAGGGCTTGAGGATCATCGGCGCCCCCGCGGCGATGGCGGGCGCGAGCTTGTGCGCGACCTGGTTCAACGGGTGGTTGAACGGCGTGATCGCGAGGACCAGGCGCAGCGGCTCGCGCGTGGTGAAGATCTTCCGCGCCTTGCCCGTGGGCGAGATGTCGCAGGAGAAGATCTGGCCGTCGTCGCGCAGCGCCTCCATCGCGGAAAAGGCGAGCACGTCATTGGCGCGGCCGACCTCGTAGCGCGACTCGCGCAGGCAAAGCCCCGCCTCGGCGGTGATGAGCCGGGCGAATTCCTCCTTCCGCGCCTCGAGCAGCTCGCGGGCCTTGTTCAGGATGGTGCTGCGGTCGTAGCGCGTGAGCGGCGGGCCGGCCTTCAGCGTGCCCGCGATGACCTCCTCGACCTGCGCGGCGCCGATGGCCGCGGCGGTGCCGACGAGGGAGTTGTCCCACGGGTTGAAGACCTCGATGCGCTCCTCACCGGCGTGGGCGCGTCCGCAAAGGTAGGAAGGAAGATGGATGGGATCAGGCATGGGAAGAGGGATCAAGGCTTCAGCGCGACGCGAGCCCAGGCCCGGTGCATGGCCAGCTCGACCGCTTGCTCGATCTCGTCGAGCGGCATCGGCGGGCTGACCAGGTCCTCATACGGGTAGTCGTCGCGGGTGGCGGCGAGGAATTGCAGGCCGCGAGACAGGTGCTCCGGCGCGTAGTTGTGCACGCCCTTCACCGTCAAGCACTTGCGCACGACGTCCTCGCCATTGAACGCGAGGGGCGTGTTCTTGTGCACCATCCCCACCCAAACGTAGTGGCCGCCGTAGCGCGTGAGCTTGATGCCGTCCCCGAGGACGGCGGAGACGCCGGCGAGCTCGATCACGAGGTCCACGCCCCGCGGGCACGCCCGCTGGATCGTGGCGCGCGACTCGGCCCAGTGCCCGGCGTCCGCGTTGAGGGGGATGGCTCCGAACTTTGCGGCCAAGGCCAGGCGTTCCTCCGAGACATCCGTGCAGAAGACGCGGACGCCGCGATGGTGCAGCAGGGCGCACGCATAAATGCCGAGCAGGCCGGCCCCTTGAACCCAGGCGTTGCGGCAGGGGACCGGAAGCCCTTCCAGGGCGCAGAAGATGGTCGCCAGAGCACAATTGGCCGGCGCCACCATGCGGTCGGAGAGCTCGTCCGGAACGACGAAGGTTGGCGTGCCGGACCGGACGACGATGTGGGAGGCGTAGCATCCGTTCAGCCCGCTCCCGTCCGAGACCGGCGAGTGCCCGTATTTGAAGAGCTCGTCGCACTTGTTTGGGAGATGGTAGTCGATGCAGGCCTCGCAGTGGCCGCAAAAGTCATTCGAGGTCCAAGTCACGCGCTGGCCGACCTCAACGCCCTTCCGGGCGCTGGCGACCACGATCCCCACGCCCTCGTGGCCGAGGACCGAGGGCAACGGCTCGGACCGCTTGCCCTCGAGGGTGTGAAGGTCGGACCCGCAGATGGTCGCGCAGGTGAGCTTCACGAGGACCTCGCCGGGCGCGAGTTTCTCGGGAAGCGGAACCTCGACCGTGGCGAAGGGCTGGCCGATGGCCTCGAGCACCTTGACGCGCGCGGTGGACATGATGGGGGGAATCGTGGCTGGATGGGACATAGGTCAGCGACGAATGGGAAGGGCGAGGAGCATCCCGACGGCGGCGTAGGCGGCGACGACCGGGAACACGAGGGCCGTGTTTTCGACGCCGGGGGTGCCGAAGGGATTGTGCTGGATCATCCAGCCGAGGAACGGCTCGCCGAGGCCGGCGATGGCGTAGGCGAAGAAGTTCATGATGCCGACGCCGGTGCCGGAGCGCTGGGCGCCGAGGAGGTCGGGCGAGAGCGCCCAGAACGCCGCCTGCGGGCCGTAGGTGAAGAAGCCGGCGAGGCAGAGCATCGGGATGCCGAGCCAATGCCCGGAGGGCAGCGCCCACATCGCCAGCGCGCAGAGCGCGGCGAGGCCGAGGAAGAGGCCGATGATGCCCGAGCGGCGCGAGCCGCAGAAGCGATCCGAGATCCAGCCGGTGGCGATCGCCCCCGCCGCCATCCCGATCGGCAGCGCGATCGAGATCCAGCGGCCGCCGGGCGTCTTCGCGAAGCTCGGCCCGAGGAAATAGACCGGCACCCAGATGAGCAGCCCGTAGCGCGCCGCGTTTTGGAACCCAACGGCGAGGCCGGCGAGCCAAAGGCGGCCGTTGCTCAGGGCGATGCCGTAGCGCTGCCAGAACGTCTCCTTCGGACCCGCGTCCGCCGTGCGCTGCTCGGCGTCGGGCGACTCGAAGCCGAGGTCGCGCGGATGATTCCGCGCGACGAACCAGACGACCACCGAGCCGACGAGCATGAGCGCGACCGGAATGCGGAAGATCCAGCGCCACGAGAGCTGGTAGGTCTGCACGATGATGAGCGACGAGACGAACGAGAGGATCGAGGAAAGGCCCGCGGCGAAGAGGTAGAAGCCGAAGGCCTTGCCGCGCTCCGTCGAGGAGAACCAGTTCGAGACGACCCGGCTGCCCGGCGCCCAGCCCATGCTCTGCGCGAGGCCGTTGGCGCCCCAGGCCATCGCGAGGCCGAAATACGTGGTGCTGAGGCTGACGAGCCAGTTCAGCGCGAAGGAGAAG
>CALMOL010000098.1:0-207 GCA_937871685.1 uncultured Verrucomicrobiota bacterium | reverse complement strand
AACTTGTCGCCGAGGTTGCCGTTGAGCGCCTGGCCGGCGGCGTAGCACCAGAGCATCAGCGCGGAGATCCAGCCGAGGTCGGCCTTCGAGAACCCGAGTTCCGCCTGGATGCCGGGGATGGCGAATCCAAAGGTTTGGCGGCCGGGGTAGTAGAAGAGGTAGCAGAAGCCGACCGCGAACAGCATGCGCCACTGGGCGCGGCGGAAG
>CALMOL010000097.1 GCA_937871685.1 uncultured Verrucomicrobiota bacterium | reverse complement strand
CTTTTGGGCCTTTTGCTCGCCGATGCCGAGGCCCGCCGCGTGGCCGCCCTCGCCCGCCGCGACGCCGAAACCCGCGCCGCCAAGCTCGAGCGCGAGATCGTTGCCCGCGAAGCGAAACAAAAAGAACTCGCCGCCGCCCTCTCCGACCCCGCCACCCACGGCATCTCCGGCCGCGCCGCCCAGATCAACCGCGAGCTCGCCCGCGTCGAGGCCGAGCTCGCCGCCTTCACCGCCGAGTGGGAAGAAGCCGCCGCGACCGTTTCCACGCCGGCGGCGTGAACTCAAAAATCCGATCTTCCAGTGGTGGTCGGCAGCGCCACCCTTGCTTGGGAAGGCTAGGGCTTTTCAAGCCTCGGACGCAAAGCCCATCGCGCGTTTTCTTTCCTCTGCTTCGTCCGGCGTGAGGAAACAAAGCACAGACATCCGCAAGGTTTCTGCCAGGGCCAACAAGTCAGCCGCGCATGTCTTCCGAGACCTCCGGCATGCCTTCCAAAACTTTCCCACCTCGAAGGCACCCTCCAAAATCATCCTTCAACTTTGCGACGATTGCGCGGGTTGACGCACCGATGGGTGCGGCTGTCGCCGCTAGAACCCGCAATGCGTTGCATACGCCTTCGAATTGATAGGAAACGATCACGATCTCCCGTCGGGAAATGATGTCTTCGGGCTTCATCGTGCTCATGATCACTCGTAGTGCGTCCACATCCGCAGGATTTTGACGGTACGCTCGGTCTCATAGACTTGATACACCAAGCGATGCTGAATGTTGATGCGGCGTGAATAGGCGCCGGCCAGATCGCCGATCAGCTTTTCGTAGGGCGGCGGAGTCTGGAACGGATCCTTGGCGAGGACATCAAGGAGCCGCTGGGCCTGCGACCGGAGATTGGAAGACGCGATCTTCTTGGCGTCCTTCTGCGCTTGCTTCGTGTAAACGATGGACCAGTTCACCAGCCGAGCTTGGTGGAGGCTTTGCGGAGCGGCTCGGCCATGCCCTTGCGGATGGAATCGCGCATGCCGGGGATCGAGAGGAGATAAAGCGTCTCCTGAATGCTGCGCCAGTCGTCCTCGGAGACGAGCACCGCATTGGACCGCTTCCCGGTGATCTGGATCGGCTCGTGCGACTCGGCGGCCTCGTCGAGAAGCTGATAAAGCCGCGAGCGAGCCTGCGTGACGGGGAGCGAGGTCATGCGCGAAGCGTCCGGAAAAGCGTCCGCCTTGTCAACGGCTGACCCTCACGACTGGCGCGAGATGAAGGAAGGATCGGGGCCGCACGGCCGTCGGCACTCATTCCGCTTGCCGGGAGTTGGGCGAGCCGCCAGCAGTGCAGCAGGGCGTCGATGCATGTGTCTTCGCCGCCCCAGCCGGACAGCACGGTGAGGTCCACGTCGCGCGTGAGGCGCGGCTCGCCCCAGTGTTGGACCGCCACGCCACCGATGAAGCAGAATTTCCAACCTTCCGCCTCGGCGAAAAACTGGAGCTGCGCCGCCAAATCAAGCAGGTCGATCATGGCGCGGGGCGGCCCGTTGAAAAACCCGCTGCTGCTCCACCAAGCCGGAGGTCGGCCGCGGGGGCACGCGGCGGGCGTGGGCCAGAACGAAGCCGTTCAATTGCTCCATCGCCCGCCCCGTGTCCGCGCGCCGGATGTCCTCGCGGCGCACGCGCTCCAGCACGGGGGCGGCGCGCTTCCCTTGAGCGATGCGCTCGCGGATCTGCTCGCGCTGCGCGGCGTCGAGGGGCGGCGGGGTCATGGCGAAGGGTAGCGCCGGCCTGTGTCCGCGGCCAAGCCATTCGCCGGCCGCCTGCTATGCTCCTTCCGCCGCGCCGTCCGGCTTTCCTTCGCCGCGCCATGAAATCCAGCCCTCCCCCCTTCGTGCCTAATCCCAAGTTTGATCCCAGCTCCTTTGCGCCGTCCATCAGCCCGGCCACCCTCGTTCGCCTTGCCGTCATCGGGCTGCTCGTGCTCGTGGGGCTGCTGATGGCGTCGTCGGGCACCTACGTGATCCAGCCGGGCACGCGCGGGGTGAAGGTCACGCTCGGCAAGGTGGATCCGGTGGCGCTGCCGGAGGGCTTCGGCTTCAAGGCACCGCTCATCACCGACGTGCGCTCCGTGTCCGTTCGACAGGAGACCGTGCCGATGAAGGCCGACTGCTTCTCGGCCGACCTCCAGCAGATCAAGGTGCAGGTGAACGTCCTCTACCGCATCCGCGAGACGGGCGTGGTGCGCATCTACACGGAGTATTCCGGCGCGGCCTTCAAGGCGCTCGTGGAGCCGCGCGTGCAGGAGGGCCTCAAGGAGGTGACGGCCACGCAGACGGCCGAGCAGATCGTGCAGAACCGCGAGGACATCAAGGTGAAGACCCTCGACATCGTGCGCCGCAAGGTGGGCGACCTGATCGAGGTGGTGGACGTGGTGATCGCCGACGTGACGCTCTCGCAGCAGCTTGAGCACGCCATCGAGGCCAAGATGGTGCAGGCGCAGGAGGCGGCGAAGGCCAAGTTCATCCAGCAGCGCACCGAGATCGAGGCTTCCACCGCCATCATCCGCGCCAAGGGCGAGGCCGAGGCCATCCGCATCCGCTCCGAGGCGCTGCGCGGGAATCCCGAGCTGCTCCAGCTCCAGATCATCGAGAAGTGGGACGGCCGCTCGCCCCTCGTGGTGGGCGGCGGGAGCACGGGCGGGAACGGCGGGACGAACATCCTGCTGCCGCTGACGGAATTGCAGCGCCAGGGCCCATCGTCGCCCGCTGGTTCCGCGCCGGCGCCGCGCCTGCCCAGCGGGTCGGCGGAAGGCAGTCGCTGAACGGGCAACGCACCCTTATCCCCGCACGACCATGTCTCCCCTCCTCCGCCGGCCCGCCATGATCGGCGCGATCGCGCTCGCGCTGCTGATCCTCGGAATGATGGCGCTCGCCGCGCTGAAGGCGGCCTGGGCGACGGTGAAACTGTTTCTCTTCCTCGCGGTGGTCGTCGCCCTCAGCTTCGGGCTGTGGCGCGCTTGGAGGCGTTGGCGGCGACGATAAGGGGGAGTGAACGCTATCAGGGGATGGATAGGTCGCGCAGGCGGATGCCGACGTGCGGCCAAGCTCGCGGCTTCGAGCCGCGTGGGCGGCGCATTTAACCCTCGACCTCGACGGCGGCAGGCGATCCTGTTTCGCCGTCCCGAAAGGCAGCCGGCGCTTCCCGCCCCTCGCTTTTCGCGTTTCACTCC
>CALMOL010000096.1:8784-20314 GCA_937871685.1 uncultured Verrucomicrobiota bacterium | reverse complement strand
GTCTGCCCGTCGACCCAGGCCTCCTCGAACAACGTCCAGGACTTCCAGGCGAAGAAGGCGCAGAAGGCGAGACTCGCGAGGTCCACGAGGACGAAGCGGACGCGGTTCACGGCCGGAGGCAGGATCTCGACGATCGCCTCGATTCCGACATGGCCGCGCTGCGCCTGAACGGCGTGGGCGAGGGCTGGGCGCTCATGGATTCCTTGCGCCGCCGCGCCGAGACGCGCGCCGCCGCCCGCCGGGCCGCCGCGACGCCCGCGGCGCGGCCGGTCAAGACCCGCCCGGCCAGCTTCCGCTCCGTGGAAGCCACCGATTCGCGAGGGGCTGGCGGCGACTCCCGGGAGGACGTGCTCGACTCGGTGGACCCGCTGCTCGACAAAATCGCCCGCTCCGGCCTCGCCTCGCTGACCCAGACCGAGCGCGCCCAGCTGGAGCGCGCCCGCCATGCGCTGCTGCGGCGCGGGGAAAGAAAGTAAATGGACGTCGGACTGCGTCCGCCGTGGCTCTCGGTCGTGGTGCCAGTGTGGGACGATGCCCAGGCGCTCGCGCAGACGCTGGCGTCTTTCAACGCTCTACCGGACGTGGGCGAGCGCGAAATGATCATTGCTGATGCCAGCACTGGCGGCGTCCTCTGCGAAGGACCCGCCACCGTGCGCCGCGTGGCGTGCGCCCGGCCGAACCGCGGCGCGCAGATGAACGCCGGTGCCGCCCTGGCACGGGGAGAGTGGCTCCTTTTTCACCATGCCGACACGGAGTTCACCCCGGCGCACCTCACGGCGCTGGACGCGGCGCGAACCGACCCGGCACTCCTTGGAGGGGCGTTTCACCGCAAGTTTGACGAACGCCATCCTCGCCTGCGTTGGCTGGAAAACTTCAACCGTATACTCAGTGATCACTTGGGCGGGACGATCTACGGCGACCAGAGTTTTTTCGTGCGCCGCGCGCACTTCGCGACTCTGGGCGGGTTTGCGGATTATCCGCTGATGGAGGACGTAGAATTCTCGCGACGCCTACGGAAGGCGGGCGGAGTGCGCCTGCTGGACCCACCCATCGCCACCTCCGCCCGCCGCTCCCGCCACCGTGGCGCTTGGCGGACATCGGTGCAGAACGGATTGTTCCTCTTGCTTTTCAAGCTCGGCGCCTCGCCGCACTCCCTGCACCGCTGGTATTACCGCGGGAAGAACGCCAATGCGGGGAAAGATGACTGAGCTAGCGCCTCAAGCTACAGTCACGGATGGGCGCCGCAGGTAGAACGTGGCTTGGTCGCCTCGCTGAGCCACGTTCAGGCTCCGGGCGCGATCCGTGAAATCTGCGATGGCTCCGTTCGTGAAAAGCGGGTGCCGCGGATTCACCGCGCAGGAGCGCCCGTCCATGAGCGGGACATCCATGCGATATTGCTCGCTCCCCCAAAACTGGAAGGCGGTCGAGTCGTAGGCCACCTCGGGCGCCAGAAATCCGCATTGTGCCGCCAACTGCGCGAAGCTCCGGCACGTGTGGAGGAAGAAATGACGGGGGGCGTCCAATTGAACCCAGTCCACGCCATAGTGCTCCCACGCCCAGCAGTCGGCCAACGGGATGCGAACGATGCAAAACCCACCCGGCGCGAGCCGTTCAAACGCACTTCGCAGGGTGGCCAACGGGTCAGGCACGTGCTCGAACGAGTGGTGAAACATAACCATGTCAAACTCTCCCTCAACCTCATGGACAAATCGTTTCTGAATCGTCAGCCCCTGGTCGTGCCGGATGTCCTCCGCGATGAAAGGGTCGATGCCGAGCAGCCTTCGAAAGCCAAGTGCGCGCAACGACTGCAGCAGCAAGCCGGCACCGCACCCAACGTCGAGGATGCGAGCATCCGGGTGGAACGCAGAGCGGATCGGGCGGGAAAACTCGAACTGGTCCGTCGGGAACTTTTGCGCGGCGATTCTCCCGATCGCCCCGCTCCCGAACAGGGCAAAGTGGTCGCGCTGGCGGATGATCCATCGCTTGGCGGTGGCCCGCAGCTGGGCGGGCTTGAAGGCATAATATGAAGAGGGAGCGTAATACTTCCCCATGTCCGCCGGGAACTCCTTGATCTGAAGGCAGCCGCAGTCGCCGCACTGGAAATAGGCGTGTTCGTCCCGGATGCCGTGCATCATTTCCCGGGCGACATACGTGGTATGCTCCCCTTCGGCGCCGCAAATTCGGCAAGTCATGGCAAGAGGCTGATTTCCCCGTGGGTCCGGTGAAAAGACGAACGGCCTCCCGGGCGTTTACGCCCCGAACGTGCGCTGCTATAGATCGGCATGACGACAATGCGCGGCAGAAACCAGGCCACGAGGCGGGCCGCCGGCCCGAATCCTTGGCGTGGACGGTGGCGGTGTCCACTTCGATTCGTCCCTGCTTTGCGCCGGGCATGAGGCCTACCCTGCCGCGCTGGCGCCGGATTTGGGAGCGCGCCGGACGTTCCGCCGCGCTTTGGAGCCTGACGGCTACGGTGCTGCGCGTGGGCAACGCGGTGCTGTTGCTCCCGATCGCGCTGCGTTCGCTGACACCGGAAACCTTCGGGCTTTGGACGACCTTTCTCGCGGCAGCAAACTTCCTATCCATCCTCGACCTTGGGTTTTCGTCCATTGTGGCGCGGGGAGCCGGGTATTTTTGGGCGGGCGCCAGCTCCCTCAAGGCTTACGGACTTGGAGACGAGCCGGTCGAGGCAGGCGCCGGCCCGAACATGATTGGCTTGGCGAAGCTGACGCGGACCGTGGTGCGCGTGTATCAGGCCACAGCGTTGGCGGCGACCGTGCTCCTGCTTGCCGGGGGCACCTTCTGGATCGGCTCGCTGGTCGGCGTGGCGGAACGTCCGGTTGTCGTGGCGGCGTGGATCGTGTTCGCGGCCGGCGTCGCGTTTCAGTTCGCGGGCGTGGGCTGGGGCGCGCTCTTGAATGGGGTGGGAGAAGTGCGACGGGCGTTCCGCATCTTGCTGGTCGGGCAGCTGATCAACTACGCCGTGAGCATCGCGGGTCTCATGCTTGGCGGCGGGCTCTGGGCGCTGATCGCGGGGAACTTCCTCGGGGGAGCCTGGCAGCACTTGGCGTCGCGGGCGGCGTTTCGCCGCCAACTCGAGCCGAAGGCCCATCGGGCGGCTAGCTATGACCCGGAGATCGTGCGCGTGCTGCTCCCGATGAGCTGGCGCATGGGGGTGTCGAACGCGGCGGGATTTTTCACCCACAGCTACAACACCCTCGTCAGCTCGCAGCACCTCGGCCTGGCCGCGTCCGCCAGCTTTGGCCTCACGCAGAATTGCGTGTTCCTCATCTGCCAGACCGCCCAGATGTGGTGGACCATCAAGCTGCCCGAGGTCAACCAACTTCGGATGCACGGCGACCAGGCGGCCATCATCGCGATTTTTTCCCAGCGCTGGCTCCTGTTCGTGACCACCTACCTCGTCGGCGCCGTCGCACTCCTTGCCTTCGGCGATGCGCTGCTCTCGCGCATGGGTGCTCGCGTGCGTTTGGTGGAAACTTCTGCAGTCGCGCTCCTGCTTCTTTTCTGGTTTTTGGAATACCACGCGAGCCTGTTCGTGCTGTTGAAATGGTCCCAGAACGAAAACCCGTTTCTTCCGAATATCATCGTGGCTGGCGTGGTGGTCCTGGTTTGCTCGCCGGTTTTGGTTCCCTGGCTGGGCTACTACGGGCTGATCCTCTCATTGTTCTTGGCTCAAGCTACGTATAACCACTTTCGCTACATCCGGTCCGGGATGGAAAGCGTGGGCCTGGACCTGTCATCGCTCGCCCGGGCTATCCGTCTCGCCCCGCGCCGCCTATGGCGGACGGCCGTGGCCGAGTGAACATTCCCTCATGCCATTGGCTGGACCTGTCATTCTTTCCGTCGTCATCCCGGCGTGGAACGGTCGCGCGCTTCTCCAGCGGCACTTGCCCGGAGTGATCGACGCCTTGCGCACCTTAGATGAGCGGTGGGAGTGTTTGGTGGTGGATGATGGCTCCACGGACGGCACGGCGGCCTACTTGACGGAACGGCACCCCGAGGTGCGCGTGGTTCGGCGGGAGCAAAACCGCGGGTTTTCCAGCGCCGTCAACCTAGGGATCGCCGCCTCGGTCGGGGAGTTCGTCTGGCTGTTGAACAACGACATGGACATCCCTGTCGATTTGCCGCGGCGGCTGTTGGAAGCCTTCCGGGAAGGAGACGCGGGCGGGAACCTTTTTGCGGTCAGCGTCATGCAGGATTACGTCGGGAAAGACGGCGCCAGCTGGCCGGGCGGAATGAGCCGCGTGGTGCTGGAACGCGGCCTTCTCGACATCACGGACGTGACGGCGAAGCTCACCTCAGCAGAGATGGATGGGGGAGCGCCCCTGCCGGTGACTTTCACCTGCGCCGGGTGCGCAATCTATCGACGGGAAAAACTGCTCGCCCTGGGGGGATTCAGCGAGCTGCTGGACCCATTTTACGCGGAAGATCTGGAGATCAGCTTGCAAGCGTCGCGCCGGGGCTGGCGGCAACTCTTCGCCGCCGGGCTTCGGGTGCGTCACTTCCATGGCTCTTCGGCGGGGAAGAAACCGTTTCGCATCTGGTTGGTCCCCATGCGCAACCGGATCCTTGCCACCTGGATGCTCCTGGACTCGCCGGTGCTTTGGCGACGCCACGCCCGCGAGTTTGCGGCGGCCCTCGCCGGCTGGACGCTGCGGGGCCGCATCCGGCCGCTGCTTGCCCTGGTTTACGCGCTGGCGCGTTTGCCCGGCCTGCGCAGAGAGAGAGCCGCCCGCCGCCGCGGGGCGAGCGTGCCGCTTGCCGACACGATGATGCCGGCCGCTGATTCTCCACCTTCGTTGCAACCCATTTAAAATGAATTCCACCGAGGATCCCATCACGCAGATCGAACGATTGGACCGGGATCTGTTCACCTGGATCGAGAGCCAGTCATCGCCCATGGATCGCACCGCATTTCTGGCCCTCCAGCGCGCCACCGCCGCGTGTTTTGGCCGCTATTCCTACCTGGAGATCGGCTCGTATCTCGGCGGCACGATCGTTCCGCACCTTCTGGACCCGCGGTGCGAAGCGGTCTTTTCCATTGATCCGCGCCCGGACGTGGTCCCGGACGATCGCGAGGGCGGAACGACGTTCTCCTATGCCGGAATCACGGCCCAGACGATGCTCGACGGCCTGCGCAAGATCGCGCCGGCATCGGTCGGAAAGATCCGCTGCTTCGACTCGGACGCCGCGCAGGTAGACGTGGCGGCCCTCCATCCGCGCCCGCGGCTCGCGCTGATCGACGGGGAGCACACGGTCCAGGCGGTGCTGGCCGACTTCGATTTTTGCCTCCGGGCGATCACGCCCGATGGCGCCATCCTGTTTCACGACGCGAACATCATCTACCCGGCCTTGGAAAAGGCGGTGGCAAGGCTTCGGGCGGAGCGGCGTCCGTTCGTCGAGCTAGTCTTCGACGGGACGGTTTTCGCGCTGTGCTTCTCGCCCGAACTCGTGCAGCAGGATCCGCATCTGCGGTCGGTGCGCGATCACGGGAGGCGGCTGCGCCAAGTTGCACTTAAGGAGAGAATCCGTCGTTTCACGCCTGCCCCGGTGTTGCGCCTGTGGAAGCGCCTGCGCGGGCCGGACGCAGCCGCTTGAACCGTTGCATCTCCGCCTCTGGCCGAGCCTTGATGCCACCGCGCCTCGTCATCTCCGGCCTCGGGCTAGCCAACCCCCACGTCGGCCAAGGCGTTTATGCCTGGCGAATCATCGAGGGGCTGCTTCGGCGACATCCGGACCTGCCGTTCAAGGTCGTGGCCCCGGCACATTTCGAGGCGCTGCGCGGCGCCTTGCCGTCGTCTCATTGGGAACCCGTGGAGGGCCGCCCGCCGCACCGGCACGAGCTGGTCGCCCAACCGTGGTGGGCCGGCCGCCTGGTCGCGCACGTCGCGGGGCGCTTCCCGGGGGCGATGTTTCACTCGCCCGGGCCGATGATGACGTGGCGCCGCGCGCCCCGGAGCGTGGTCACGTTGCACGACTGCATCTACCGCTCGTTTCCGCGTTACCTTGGGAGATTTTTGCTGCGCCGCTGGCTGCTGCGGCTCTCGGAATGGCATGCGACGCGCGGCAAAACCGTGCTCACTGACTCGGAATTCTCGGCCCGCGACCTTTCTACTCGCGCAGGAATCCCGCGCGAGAAGCTTCGCGTTCTCTACCCATGGGTGGACGAGCGAAGCTTTGCCCCGGTCACTCCCGCGGCGCTTGCCGAAGTCCAGGCGCGCTTGGGATTGCCCGCGCGATACTGGCTTTACGTGGGCGGCTACGATTACCGGAAAAACGTGGAAGCACTCGTCGCCGCCTACGCTGCGGTGCGACAGAAACAGCCGCCGCCGCTTGTGCTGGCCGGGCGCATTCCCCCGGCGGGCGCACCCGAGGTTTATTGCGACGTGGTCGGCGCGCTCACCCAGGCGGCGTTGTCGGCCGGGGCGGTGATCCAGCCCGGCTTGGTGGACGCGGCAGACCTTCCGCTGGTCATGCGGGGGGCGGCGCTGCTCGTGTATCCTTCGCGGATGGAAGGCTTCGGGTTACCGCCCGCGGAGGCGATGGCTGTGGGGACACCGGTGCTTTGCGCGGACAATTCCTCCCTGCGTGAGGTGATACGCGACCCGGCATGTCGATTCAGCGCCGAGAGGCCCGAAGAGTTGGCGGCGATGCTGGCATCAGTGGCGGATGGCGGGGAGAAAGCCTTCTGCCGACCTTTGCCAGAAGAATTTACCGAAGCGCAAGGGATCGAGCGCTACTTGAAGTTGCTCGGCTTGACAGCCTGACGTTCGTCGGTCCCTGGGCTGACACCGTGTGCGGGAGCAATCAAGTCGGCTCTTCAGCACGGGGCAACTTGATCCGGAGCACCTCGATCAACGCTTTGGCGACGCGCTCCAGGGGGATCTTGTTGAACACCGCGCCCTGCTCGGCCGGCGGCACCTTTTCCCACTCGGGGGCGAGGTCGGTCTCGGTCGGCAGATAAGAGCCGGTCTGCGCCTTTCCGACGGCAAGGTTGGGCACGTAGAGGACGCGCCGGCCGGCCGCATTCGCGAGGTGGCGCGGGCCGGAATCCGGGCACAGCACCGCGGCGCACCGGCGCAGGAAGGCCACCATTGCCGGCAGCGGCAGATCGCCCGCTGACACGCGCGCGCCCGGCAGATGCTCGTGCTCCAGCCGCTGGAGAACCAGCCGGTCTTCCGCCGCGCCCATGAGCAGCACGTCGAAGTCAGATCGCTCGCGGGCCATCGCGACGGCGCGGGCGAAACATTCCGCCGGCCAAACACCGGAAGGCTGCCGGCTCGTCACGAAGCAGGCCAGCACCGGCCGTGCGCAGTTGCCCAGACCCAGCGCGTTCCAGAGCGCGAGCGCGGCGGCGGCGTCCGGCGGCGCAATCGGCACCTGCGGGCGCAGCGGCCAGTCCGGCGCGAGGCCGGTCAGCTGCGCCACGAGGTCGCGAAAATACGCCGGATAGGGCTGCGGGTATTGAATTGCGATGGGATGCGTGGCCAGCGCCGAGAAGCCCTTGTGGACGTAGCCGGCGCGCGCCGGGATGCCGAGCCGCCACGCAAGGGCCAGCCAGCGCCACGTGGAGGCGGAGTCGTAGCAGACCGCCGCGTCCCATTCTTCCGTGCGGGCCTCGAACTCCTCGGGGGTAACGACGCCGGCCAAGTTGGGATTTTTGCGCAGCACGTCGGCTGCGCCGCCGCGGGCGACGTGCCACCACTCGCAATCCGGCAGACCGCGGCGCAGGGCGGGCAGGCTCGGGGTGTTGTAGAGAACGTCGCCGATATGGTGCGCACCGAGGAGCACGGCGCGCCGCCATTCCCGCGGCGGGCGCGGCGGCGGCAGGCGGCGCAGGCGGCTCGCGGCCCGGATCAGCGGCGCCAGCCACTCCGAGGCCACCGCGAGGCGGTAGAGCCGCGGCGACAGGAACGTGGGATGCAGGGGCCGGGCCGGCATCGGGATCAATCCTCGCGGACGAGCAGGCAGGATTCGTATTGCTGCCGGAAGCTCCCGCGCTCGCGGAAGCCCAGGCTGCCCAGCCGCGCCTTCGCAGCCGGGGTGCGCGCGTCGTCGTGGAACTCGACCAGCAATCGCCGGCAGCGCGCCAGTGCAGTGGCGGCCTCGCCAAGGATCACGTCGTATTCAGCGCCCTCCACGTCCATCTTTACGAGGTCGATCTCACCTCCGGCGAGGCCGCTCTGCTCCGCGATGTCATCAAAGGTCAGCAACGGGACGGCGCGCGTCCGCGGCACTGGCGAATCAGCGCCCGCCGGGGTGGACGTGCTTTCGGAAACACTGCCCAGACCCCATGCGCGCGAAACCTCGCCCGGTGCGCCGGCGACCGCGGCATTGAGCAACACGGCGTCGGGAAAGCCGTTCGTTCGGACGTTGAACGCAAGGCGCTCGTAGGTGTGCGGGTTCATCTCCACGGCACATAGGTGCCCCGGCGGGGTGCCGCGCAAGGCGAGCAAGAGCGGGAAGCCGCCGCCGTTTGCACCGAGGTCGATCACGCTCGGTGCGGCCGGGGGCGGCGCACGGTCGAGCAGCGCGGCATACACGCCGTCGAGGAGGCAGACGCGGGTGCCGTATTGGTCCTCGCCGCGGTGGTCGATGAGGATGCGCAACGGCCCCTTGCGATACACCGTCAAGCCGGTGTCGCGGCCGAGGAGGCGGTCGAAGAAAATCTGCGCGGCGTTGTCGAAGAAGCGGTTTTCCCACAGTGCGCGAAACTGGAGCCGGAGCGATTTGAGCATGGGCGGTGCAAGGAAGGGCCGGCGCTTAGGACATCGGCACGGCTGCTTCGCCTCGGGCCGGCGTCTCGCTGGGTTTGGGCGCGCCTTTTGCGTGCATCGCGCGCCGCCGGCGCGCCAGCGGGCCCTCCACGAACCGATACATCAGCGCCGCGTAGCTCATCGCGAGCGCGCCGGCGGCGAGCAGCATCCCCGGAATCGAAAGCGTTGGCACCGCCACCCGGAGCCCCTCGATCACGGCGAGATGCACGAGGTAGAGCGTGTAGGAATACAGCCCGATGAGTCGCATCGGCCGCGACGACAGCACCCCGCGCAGCCAGCCGCGGTCCCAGAGAACAAACGAGAAAATCACGAAGAGCGCGCCGCCCTGGAGCGTATAGCGCAGTGTTTGGCGAAACCACTCGCCGCGCACGAGGAGGCAGACGAGCAACACGCCCATCGCCGCGGCGGCATGCCCCCAGCGGGGCCGCCACGCGCTCTCGTCCATGACGGGGTTGTTCCAAAGCGCGAGGCCGCAGCCGAAGAGGATGGAATCGATCCGCGTGTGGCTCCAACCGTAGATTCGGCCGATGTCCTCGACGACGGGCGCGCTCGCAAGGCGCACAAGCAGGACCGCGAGACACGCCGCGGCACACCAAGCCGCCGCCACGCGAGGGGACCTACGCACGAAAAGGACGGCGAAGAGCGGCGGGAACACCAAGTAGAAATGCTCCTCGATGGCCAGCGACCACAGCGGCATCCCCGGCACGCCGTTGGGGTGGCCCCAGAGGTCAGCATAGTTCGTGACGAAGGCGAGTTGGGCCAGGACACCCCATGGGTCCATCCGATATCCCGGCGCGACCAGCGGCGCGCAAAGCGCCACCACCGCCATGGTGAGGTAGAGCGACGGCCAGATGCGCAGCGTGCGGCGGATGTAGAACGCCACGAGATCGATTCGGGCCGCCTGCGCCGCTTCCGCGCGCAGCAGTGAGGTGATGAGGTAGCCTGATAGGAAGAAGAAGACCGTCACGCCAAAGCCGCCAGGCACGATCTTGTCCAATCCGCAGTGCGCGACGAAGACCAGCAGGATCGCGATGGCGCGCATCCCGTCCAACTGCGGGACGTGCGGGAGCGCTAGACGCTTGGCGGCCGGCTCGGCGCGGGCGGGGGCAGCTTCCATGCTAGAAGGCTCAGCGTGAGGCCGGGGAGTCCGCGAAGAGGTATTGCTCGTCAAAGCGCGTCGGCGTGGTCACGGCGAAGCTGCTTTCCTCCAGCCGGCGCTGCATCTCGGGCAGCGAAACGGGGCACCACTGGTGATACTCGCAGGCGACATGCACCGTGGAAGGCAACGCGGCACGGTGCGCGCAGATCCATTTCACGATCTCGCCCTCGGCGCCCTCGCAGTCGAGCTTGAACCAGGCGCTCCGGAAGGGGGAGAAGTCGAGGGTCGCCAGCGACACCGACGGCATCACGACCTCGTGGTCGCCAGGCAGGAAGAGACCGGAGGAGCCACCTGCGCCGTTGACGAGGAAGCGCACCTCGCGCCCGTCAGCCGTCACCGCCTGGGGGTGGAAATGGACATTTTTGAGTCCGTTGGCGGAAACGTTGCGCTCCAGTTGGGCCATGTGCTCAGCGGATGGCTCGAAAGCGTGGACGACCGCCTGGGGGTGGCAGTGGGCCGCCAGGCAGGTGAATGCGCCGACATTGGCACCGATGTCCACGATCACGTCCGGGCCGCGCGCGGCGCGGATTTCGTAGAGGTCGGCCACGGCTGGCTCGAAGATTTCGCCCCAGGTGGCGCGCAGCGGGTGGAGCGGCTCGATGGTTGGGCCGTCGCGCAGCCGCAGCGCCGCGCGCGGCGGGCCCAGACCCACCCGCGAGAGGGAGACGGCCGGCCAGTTCCGCACGCGCGCGATGGTCGTAGCCACGGTGCGAAGCTTGCGGCGGAGGACGTGCAGGGTCATGGGTGAAACGGCGGTGACGACTCACCGGCCGCGCGGCGGCGGGGCGGGGAGGCTATCCCTTCCGCTCGCTTTCGCCAGACCGAAGCGCGGCGGATGGTCCCGTGCCCCGCCGCGACGTTCAACGCGGCGGAAGGCCGCGGACCGCCTCCGCCAGCGAGGTCTCATCCCAAACGCGCCGCGCGCCGAGCAGTTCACCGGTGCGGGCCGTGCGCAACCGCGCGCCGGCCTCGGAAAGGTGCAGAGCAGTGTCCGAAAACTCCTCCCGCCGCGTGCGGATGCCCAAGTCCTCGTCGCGCAGCACGGGAAGCGACCGGCCCAACTCGCGGACCAGCGTCAGGTTTTCGCGCCGTGCGGCGGGGGCGATTTCCTCCGTGGAATAGGCCCAGGGCAGGGCAAGGAAGACCTCCACGCGACGAGCTGCACCCCAGTCGCACAGTTGCCCGAGCACGCGCCGGGCGCCGGGGCCGACGCGCGGCGGGCGGGGCGGCTCGGGGCCGAACGGATACTGCGCAGCCGTCCGCACCCAACCGGACTCGCTCACGTCGGGCAGGTCGTAGCGGTAGAGCGGCCGCCGCGCAGCGAGCTTGCCGGCCATCGTGAAGAGGTGATACGCGCCGGGCCGGAGCGCTCCGATCAGGCCGGGAAGAGTAAACTTTTCCGCCGCCTCGGGATATTCCGCCGGCCTGATCGGCCGCGCCGAGGTCAGGAGGACTTGGTAGCCCAAGGAGGAAATCTCCAGCTCCTCCAACAATCCAGGCTCCAGCGCGACGACGAGCGTGTCGCCCGGTCGCGCCTCGCGCATTGCCAGCTCGAGGATGACCAGCGCGCCGA
>CALMOL010000096.1:0-8774 GCA_937871685.1 uncultured Verrucomicrobiota bacterium | reverse complement strand
GTCGCGAACGCCGACAACAGCCCGAGACCGGCGCCCCCGACCAGCGCGCCGACGCCGGCGTGGAGGCCGAAATTGGCGGCGCGGATTCCCTGCTCGCGCTCCATCTGGGCGGGGTCGATCCCGAACGCGCAGCTCGATCCGCCGCAAAACACCGCCTTGGGTGCGCTAGAGCGATGCGCCCATGCCCGCTTGACTTCCAGCGCGCCTCGCCAAAAGCGCACTTCGGGGTTCAACCATACCTGGTAGGCGGCGCACAAGCCCAGTAATCCCGCCACGAGCAGCGGCAGGCCCACGAGAGCAAGCAGCGGCAGCCTCGCCCTAAAACGCGAAGTAGATGAACTCATTGCTGGTGCCGGGGGCGAGGAGAACGGTCAGGATCACAACGACGACTTGGCCGGCGGGCGTGCGGAAGAGCCGGTAGAGCTCGCCCGTCGGACCGCGGACCGAGCGGGCCTCGGCCCAGATCACGGCCGCGGCTAGCGCAAGCGTGGCGCCATGCGTGAGGCCCGCGCCGAGGCTGGCGAGGTTGTAGATGCCCGCCAAGTAGGAGGGTGCGTAGGCGCCAGGGCTGAGAAGCACTTGGAACTTGTGCCAGAGCTGATCGAGCCGCGTCTCGTAGAACGCCATCCAGGCCAGGAAGGTGACGAGCATCGTCAGGCTCCACGCCAGCACGCCCGGCATCGTCCGCACGCCCCACCGGTGGCTCAGCAGGCACCCGACGCCGTGAAGGCCACCCCACACCAGGAAATTCCAGCCCGCGCCGTGCCAAAGGCCCGAGACCAGGAAGACGACAAGTAAGTTCACCGCCCACCAGCGCGTGCGATTCCCGCCGAGCGGCAAATACACGTAATCGCGAAACCACTGCGAGAGCGTGACGTGCCAGCGCCGCCAGAAATCCACGAGGTTTCGCGCGAGGTAGGGGGAGCGGAAGTTCAGCGTGAGCCGCACGCCCAGGCAGCGCGCAAGGCCGAGCGCCACCATCGAGTAGCCGGCGAAATCAAAATAGATGAGCAAGCCGAAGGTGAGATTGGCCAGCCAAATCGCCCAGGCGCCCGGCGGCGGATCGCGTTGGAAAGAGAGGGCAAGGTTGTCGGCGATGGCGCACTTGTAGAAGAGACCGAGAACAATCCACGCCACGCCCGCGGCGATGTCGCGCCGCTGCCAGCGGAAGGCGAAGCGCTGCATCTGTGGCAGGAGGTCGTGCTGCCGCTCGATGGGCCCCGCGACGATCTGCGGGAAAAAGGCCGCGAAATTCGTGAATTCCAGCGGTCGCAGGCGCGGCCGGTCGCCTCGGTAAGAATCCACGAGGAGCGCGATCTTCTGGAAGGTGTAGAACGAGATGCCCACGGGAATGGTCGCCGGCAGCAGGTCTGAGCGGATCGTCAGACCGCCCACCTGCGCGAGAAAGGGCGCATATTTGAACCAGAGGAGTGGCAGCAGCAGGACCACGATAAGCAGCCCCAGCCGCGCGCGTCGGCTGCGGTGGGTGAGGCCTTCCTGGTGCATCCAGAAAAATCCCGCGTAGGTTAGAGCTGCCACGACAAGGAAGATGCCGAGCGTGAGCAGAGAAAGCCGCGCCAGCAGATACAAGTCCACCCCGGCGAGGAGAAACTGGTCGAGCCGGGGCCGGGCGGGCGGCGCCAGCGCGCGCCGGATGAGCAGCCGGAGGGCAAAGGCCACGGCAAGCGCGGACCCAAGGTGCTGCCAAAAGACGAGGTCCGCGAAATTCATGCCGCAGGCGGCGCGGATGCGCCAAGAGCGAAGGGCGGGCGACCCAAGCCAGGCCGCGCCCGACGCGCAAGCAGAATCGGTTGGCAGAGCGGACCGCATTTTGGCTTGAGGAAGCGGCGAGCCGCTCGGAAACTGAACGCTGCCATGATGTTCCTTCTCTCCCGGCTTGGACCGGTCATTGCCCTCGTGGTCGGGTTGATCGCTTCGCTGTTTATTGGCTCGTTGCTCGGTTCCGAGGATTACGAGCTGGTCATCATCATCTTTCTCGGGCTCTTCGGCTTGGCGTGGATGATTACGGCGGGCGACCGCTGGTGGCTGCCGATGCCCTTCGCCGTCGGCTTGGGGGGAGTTTTCTATGCGCCGTTCAAAATTTACCCGCACGAGCTGGCGCTCGCGGCCTGCGGCGTGGCTTTGCTGCCGCGCGTGTTTTTGAAGCGCGCCAACTTTCGCCAGGGCCGGCAACCCGTGCCTCTCGTCGTGCTGGTTCTGCTGGGCTACCTGCTGCTGCACGCGGCGGTGTGCATTGCCATCAACCGCGGGGATGGTGCGGGACTTGGCAATATCGGGCGTGCCTACATGAACGCGACGTGGGGCTTGATCTTCGGGCTGGCCTTCTACTGGTATGGTTCGACCAAGCACCTTCGATTGGGATTTGGTTTGTTCTACGCGGCCCTGCTGATCCGGCTCCCTTTGGGACTCTACAATGTCTGGCAGGGTGGCGTGGCGTTCGTTCCCGGGATCAACTTCGCGCTCGACGAGCAGGACATCCGCTCCTCTTCGAACTTGCTCATGGTGATCGCGGGCCTGGCCTGCGTCTTCGGCCACGGTCTGCCGGCCAGAATCTTCAATGGTTTCATGGCTGCGGCGGGCGGGCTCATCTGGCTAGGGCTGGGTGGCTCCCGCGGCCAACTCCTCATCACTTTCTTCTTTTTCGCCGTCTTGGCCCTGATCTTCCGCTGGCGAGCCCTGCTCGCTGGGGCCGGCGTTGCTTTCGCGCTGGTGGCGATCACGCTGAACCTGGCACCCTCGATCATCGATCCGCTCCCCTTCCAAACGCAGCGCTCGCTCACCGCCCTGATGTGGAACGCCCCCGAGGAAATGGAGGTGCAGGGCATGGTCAAGGGATCGAGCCGGTTCCGGCAGGTCCTCTGGGAGGAGGCTATGACTCGCTGGACCGAATCGCCGCGCACCATCACCGTGGGCACCGGCATCAAGCCCTGGGACGATTCCAACGCTGCGGCGGCGGCAAGCTTCGAGGTGGAATCCTTCACGCTGCTGGTGCGGCACGGTGCGGACGTGGGCGTGTATGAAACCGGCTTCTGCTCCATGCTCGCGGTCACCGGCCTCGTTGGGTTGTTATTGTTCTACGCATCGTTCTCCAGCGTCTTCAGCCGGATCGTTCGCGGGCTGCGGACGCTCCCCCTTGAGGGGATGGGCAAGGTCTTCACTGCCTGGTCCGCGGGTGCGCTGGCGTGCTACTTTTTCCTTTCTTTCGTCGCCGGCCTTTTTCCGTCGTTCGAATTCTTCCTTGGATTCATCGCCTTGGTTTACGTGGAAACGGTCCGACAGGCGCAACGGCGGGAAACCAAGGTGATCGAGCCCCGGTCCGCGCTGCCCGCGGTGGCTCCGCGGCGACTCGTTCCCGCCGGGGCCAGGGCATGAGCTTCCCGCTCATTGCCGGCGGCGCCACACCGTGAACGCGTAGCCCCACGGCGTTTTGCCGGGCATCGGCCGCTCGATCTCTCGGACGCGCTCCCAGCCTGCTGTCGAGGGATCCAGCAGGATGGGCGGGTCTTGGAATCGGTCCACCACGAGCGTGTCGCCTGGTTGGGCGTTCTCGTAGATGCTTTTCTCGTAGGCTCCGCGCCGAGCGATTAGGGCCGAGTTGGGGATCGTGTTCATGCGTGCGCGCGCGCGCCGCTCGGGCGCGCGCCCAGCCTCCTCCCAAAGTGCGGTGGGGATAAACAAGCGTCCCTCGTGAGGCAGCGTGCTCCAAAATGAGGCCAGATCACCGCGCAAGAAAGGCCGGCCTGACTCCAGGTATTTGAGCGTTCGCGTGACCCAGAAGGCGCCGTGGAGCAGCACAAAAGCAGCGATGGTCGCCGTGACCCACCGAGGCGCGGGAAGACGCCCAATCCAGGCCATCGCTCGGAGCACCCCATCTGCCCCGAGCGGTGCGAGCGCGGGAAGCAGCGGGAAAAGGTAGTGCGCGTTATGCAGCCATTGAAGCAGGATGAATACTCCCAGCGCGACCAGGCCCAGGTCCGCCCGGACGCGCGTCTCGCCCGCCGCCTCGCGCCGCCAGCCTTGCCAGATGCCCGCGCCCGCGGCGGCAACGCCGATGACGTAAAGCGCCGCACCCGTGTAGGTCGGCGCGTAGAAAAGCGACATCGCCATCACAAACATTCCTCCCTGAGCCTTCACCGACGCGCCTTGGCGGGCGTGAGCCACAAATTGCGACCAAACGTCTGGCTGCAAGCCAAACCACGCGACGAGCGCGATGCACCCTGCCAGCCAAAGTGCGGCCTCTCGCGCTGGCCCCCGGCTCTCGCCGGGGCGACTTCGCCAGAGCATCACCGCCAGGGCCGCGCCTGCAAAGGCCGCCGCCGCCAAGTGGGTCAGCGGCGCCAGAAAAGCGGCGAGCCCCGCGAGCAGGTGACCGGCCGGGGAAAGTTTCTGGCCGCGCGCCCGCGCGATCATCGCGTGGATGAGGGGGCACAGCCAAAGAAGTGCCATCGACTCCATGCGCTGGGCATAGGCGCCGAAGAAAAACCCCCGGTCCATCAGGATTAACGCGAACACCGTGAAGGCTGCTCCAGCGCGGGTCGTTACCCTCCAAGTCAGTTGTGCTAGCGCAGCGGCGCAGGCCAGCCATAGAAGCGTTTCCCAGGCGACCCAGGAAGCGGGGTGCGCCGGCAGGATGGAAAACACCACCGAGTTCATCAGCTGGACGCCAGGCCAGTGTAGTCCCCAGGCGTGATCCGACCCGTCGAAGCTTCCGAGCATCGGGGCAGTCAGCCGCAGGGGTTGTGCATCCACCGCCGACGGCGCGAGGTAGCACCATGTGTCCATCCACGGCAGCGCGTAAAAGTAGAGGTGGGTGAAGGCCAGAGCGAGCCACGCTGCTCCGAAGCCGAGAAAAGCGAGCCGCCACGGGCGAAGGGAGGAAGGATCGAGTGCCATGCGGGGGGCGGAGACTAGCGTTAGAGGCGGGGGTTTCAACGCGAGCAAGGTCAGAGCCCGCTTTACATCCTTGTGTTTTTGCCCGCGGCGGGTGCCGCCGCGAGATTTTTTCTGGGCGCAACCGGGAACCTGATGCTCCGCTTCCACCGACCATGCCGCCGCCGTTCGTCTCGCTTTGCATTCCCACGTTCCGGCGCGCGGCGATGCTCGGCGAGCTGCTTGGGAGCATCGCTCGCGAGAGCGGGAGCGAACGGGAGAATTTGGAAATCGTCGTTTCTGAGGATCCCTCAGGGGAGGGGCCGGCGACCCTCGCGGCGCTGGAGCACCATCGCTCGGCCCTGCCCCTGCTGCGTCACGAGGTGAGCCCGGAACGACTCGGCTTCGACCGGAACTTCCTGCGGGTGATGTCGCTCGCCCAGGGTGAGTGGTGCTGGATGCTCGGGGACGACGACGTGATCGAGCCAGGCGGTCTCGGGAAGGCGCTCGCGGCGTTGCGCGCGCACCCAGGTGCGAGCGGGGCGACGCTTGGGCGGCATGCCTACGATGCCACCTTGGAGCACCGGATTTACCAGCGGCCCTTCCGGCAGGCCGCGACGCGGGAGTTCACGGACGCGGGAGAAATGTTCCTCGCCCTGCTGGACCAGCTCGGGTTTCTTTCCAGCACCGTGCTGCGGCGGAGTGTCTTCGAACGCGTCGCGGGGGAACCGAAGACGCAGGGTTTCCTCGGCAGCGGCTACGTTCAGATGTGGCTGCTGATGCGCATGGTGCAGGCCGAGCCGCGCTGGCTGGCGCTGGCAGAGCCGTGCGTCGGATGGCGGGCGGACAATGACTCCTTCAACGAGCGTGGTCTTCTCGGCCGGCTGCGGATGGATGTGGAGGGCTACGCGCGGGTCAGCGCCGGCATTTTCGGCCTGGACTCGCCGGTGCATCGCCAAGCGATGGCCTTCGTGGCGCGGTCCCATGTCCGACACCACATCGTCCGTGCCAAGCTCGGCGGCGCCTCGCTCGCCTACACCCGTGACGCGCTCGGCCTTTGCCTGCGGCACTACGCGCGGCATCCCGCTTGGTGGCTTCACACGTTTCCGCTGCTCCTGCTGCCCGCTGGGCTGCTTCGTCGCGCGCGGAGCGCCGTGCAGGCCGCACGCGCGCGACTCGGACGCTGAGGCCCCGGGGTCAGGCGCGCCGGCCGTCCCCCGTTGGCGCGGGGTTGCCGAGGGCGCGCCGGTGAAATTGATCTGCCCCGGCCGCGCCGGCAGGACGGCCCCGCACAAGGCCGTTCCAGAGCGCGCGCGCGACTTGGCCCAGCGCCGCGATCCCACCGGCGGGCGAGACAAGAAAACGCGCGACGTTGCCGGGGAGGTGTTGGAGCAGCACGTGGGCGTGCGGCACACGGGATCCAAGGAACGCGCTGTTTTGCAACATCGCGAGCACCTTCCACCCCTCGGCAGACGCGTTGCCAGTCGGCGCATCGGGCGGAAGGTGTCGCACGCGCACCGCCGGCACGAAGACTCCAGGCCGGCGTGCAGTCAGGCGCAGGGAATACTCGAGGTCTTCACCGCGCACCCAGAAGTCCGTCCGCGGCAGGCCGTGCTCCCGGACCGCGGCGCCCGTGACGAGCAGGCAGACGAAGGTGCTCCACGAGAACGGGCGCGGCGCGGGCCCGCACGTGGCGAGGTATTCCTCCGGGGTGTGGGCGCGCTTCACGGCCTGCCAGGACAACGGGTCCAGAATGCGAGGGAACCAGCCGATCTTGCCCTCGCCGTCCTCGACCAGCGGGCACGCGGCGTCCGCGCCAGCTTCCGCAATTGCTTCGGCGAGCGCGCGCGGGGAGCCGATGGGCAGGATCGCGTCGTCATCCAGGATGAGGTGGTGCGTCAGGGCGGCGCCCAGTTCCGCCTGAGCGGCGGCCATCGCGCGCGCGAGGCCGCCGCCGACCCCGAGGTTCACGCCGGGTGCGAGGCGGTGGAACGCTACGTCAGGGAATTGTCGCGCGGCGTCGGACACCACGGTCGCGGCGGGCGAATCCGACGCGGGATCGTTGTCGCAGATAAACACCGCGCGCAGCTCCGGCCCGGCCGCGGCCAGGGAGGCAAGGGCGCGCGCCAACTCGGCGGGACGCCGCAGGGTGGCGATGGATGCCGCAATGCAGGGAAGCGCGACGGGCGGCAGAGCAGGATCGGGCGACCGGGGGGCATGGAGGTGCCTAGCCACAAACGGCGCTGCCTCTGCCAGTAACTCCGCTGGGGCAAGACGGGTCAGGCAGATCGGTTCCGGAAAGCGGCAATAGTCGAAGCAGGGCCGGTGCGGGCAGATGTCCCGGATGAGCACCTGCACGCGCCCCCCGTCGCCCCACGGCCGGTAACGCACGGGATCCGTTGGCCCAAACACGGTTGAGACCGGGGTGCCGACCGCGGCGGCGAGGTGACCCGGCGCGGAGTCGTTGCAGAGCAGCAGGTCGCAGCGCGCGAGCACGCCGACGAGTTGCGGAAGCGTGAGTGTATCGGCGAGACGTTCCGCGTGCGGGGCGAGGCCGCGGCCGTAACCGTCCGGGTCCGGGATGAGGAGCAAATCAAACTCCTCGCGCGCACGCAGCCCGCGCAGCAATTCCACCCACGACGCCTCGGCCCACCGCCGCACCGGAATGCGCGCTCCAACATGGAGGCAGACGAGCGGCCGGCCATCGGTTCGCGCTGCGATCCGCATCACCTCGGGATCACCCGCGTAGGCTCCCCGCGGCAGTCCCGGCGGAAGCGGCGGCAGACCGAGGGCGCGCGCGCACGCCATCCAATCCTCGGCGATGTGTTGCTCGGGCGGGAGCGCAATGGGGCGGTTGAGCAGCGCCCGCGCGCGCGGGCGGGGAAAGCCGTGGCGCTCGCGCGCCCCGGCAAGGCGCGTCAGCAGGTGGTCGCGCGCGTCGCCGCGTCGCACGGAGACGGCGCAGTCGAAACGCTCGCGACGCAGCGCGCGGACCTTCCCGAGAAGCGCCGGCCATCGCCATCGCCAAACTTGGTATTTCCCGGTGAAAGCGGTCCAAGGCGCGTCCCACGCGATGAACTTCACGCCCGGAAACCCGGGCTCCAGAAGTGAGCGCGCGTGGGGCTTCCCGAGCACCGTCACGTCATATCGCTCCACGGCCGCGCGCAAGAAGCCGCTCGCCATCACAAGGTCGCCGATGCCCCATAGCTCGACGACCAGGAGCTTGGAGCGCGGGTGGGGGGGAGACAAGGCCGAGAGAATGAAGAATGGAAGATGGCAGCGAGTGGGCTGTCGGCGAGTGGCCCGTGCGGGAAGCGAGTGCCCTGACGCTCTCTTTCCAGTCGAAAGCCCGCCGCCATCCTCCATCCTCCATCCTCCATCCTCCATCCCTTCCAATCTCCTTTCTCATGCTTCACCTCGGCAAGCGCAACGTCCTCGGGATCTTAATGGATGCGATCGATTACGAGGCGGCAACGGCTCAGATCCTGGCCGCAGCGCGCGACGGCCGACCGTTCACGGTGTCGGCGCTTGCCGTGCACGGCGTGATGACCGGGGTGCGTGATCCCGAGCACAAGTTCCGGCTGAATCGCTTTGACCTTCTCTGCCCCGATGGCCACCCCGTGCGCTGGATGCTCAACCGCGCCCACGGAGTCGGGATCACCGACCGCGTGTATGGGCCGTTCCTCACGCTGCGGGTGTGCGAGGCGGCGGCTCGCGAGGGATTGCCGCTGTTTCTCTTCGGGTCCACGCCAGAGGTGATCGAGCGGCTGCGGGCGGCGCTGGCGGAGCGGTTCCCTGAAATTGTCGTGGCGGGCGCGCGGCCTTCGCGCTTCCGCGCCGCCACCGCCGAGGAGGCGTCCGCCGACGCTGCCGCGATCCGGGCC
>CALMOL010000095.1 GCA_937871685.1 uncultured Verrucomicrobiota bacterium | reverse complement strand
CAGCGCGGCCGCGTGGAGCGTCGCGCCTGCCGCACCGCACGCCAGCCACGCGCAAAGGTCGCGGCGGGTGAGAACCGCGAGCGGCGTCAGGGCGAGAGCGACGGCCGCAGGGATTTCCGGCCGCGGCTGGAGCCATTCGGCCGCGAGCACGCCGAGCGCGAGGAACAGCGCCAAGCCCAACATCGGCTGCCGACCGGCGAAGGCGCCCCGCTGTTCCTTCGCAGATGCGGCGGGTGGAGGGGTTGCATCCGGCGTAAGGTCCATGCCGGACACAGCCTGACACTTTTCCGTCGCTTCGCGCAAGCCCGCGCATCTTCCCTTCATGTCCACCGCCCCCGCGCTCGTCTGGTTCCGCCGCGATCTCCGTCTTTCCGACCACCCGGCGCTCCACGGGGCCGCGCGCGCGACCAACGGTGCGATCGTGCCCGCGTATGTGCTGTCCGATTGGAAGAAACATCACCGCTGGACCGGCGAGCCGCGGCAGCGCTTCCTCTGCGGCGCGCTCGCCTCGCTCGCGCAAAACCTCGCCGCCCTCGGCACGCGCCTCGTCCTTCGCACCGGCGACGCCGTCGCGGAACTGGAGCGCCTGCTCGAAGAATCCCGCGCCGCCTCGCTGTGGTTCCATCTCGATGTCGATCCTTTCGGCATCGCCACCGAGCAGAAGGTGATCGCCATGGCCGAGCGGCGTGGCGTGGCCGTCCATGCGCTGCCCGGCGGCGTGGGCATCCACGAGCGCGGCGCGCTCGTTTCCGGCTCCGGCCGGCCTTATCAAGTGTATGCGCCCTACGCCCGCGCGTGGCGAAAGCTTGTGGTGCCCGAGCTGCTGCGCGCGCCGCGCGGCCGGCTTTCCACGCCGGCCGATCTCCGCGCCGAGCCCATGCCCGACGGGGCGCACTGGCAACTCCCACCGGAGCAGACGGAGGTGAGCGCGCCGGGCGAGCGCGCCGCCCGCGCGCGCCTCTCTTCGTTCTTGCGCGGCCCGGCCGCGCGCTACGCGGCGGAGCGCGACCAGCCCGCCGCCACGCCCGCCAACGCCTCGCGTCTCTCGCAGGACCTGCGCTTCGGCCTCGTTTCCGCGCGCGAGGCCTGGCACCGCGCCGCCCGCGCGCGAGACGACATCGATGACGCCGGCGCGCGGCAGAGCATTGACAAGTTCCTGGGTGAGATGATCTGGCGGGACTTCTTCTTCCAGGTGCTCTGGCACCACCCCGAGGTGCTCGACGTGGAATTGAACCCGCTCTTCCGCGGCCTGCCGTGGCGCGACGATCCCGCCGCCCTGCGCGCCTGGCAGGACGGCCTCACCGGCTTCCCGATCGTGGACGCCGGGATGCGCCAGCTCCGCGCCACCGGCTTCATGCACAATCGGGTGCGCATCATCACGGCGATGTTCCTGACGAAGGACCTGCGCCTGGACTGGCGCGCCGGCGAGCAATGGTTCATGCAGCGCCTCGTGGACGGCGACATCGCCAACAACAACGGCAACTGGCAGTGGTGCGCCGGCTCCGGAGCGGACGCGGCACCTTACTTCCGCATCCAGAACCCTTGGAGCCAGTCCGCCCGCCACGACCCGGCGGGAGACTACATCCGCGCGTGGGTGCCCGAATTGCGCGACGCGCCGGCCACCGCGCTGCACGAGCCGCCCGCGCCCGGCCAGCGGTGCGCGCCCGATTACCCGCCGCCGATGGTCAATCACGCCCACGAGCGCGAGGAAACGCTGCAGGTATTCCGCGCCCACCTCACCAGCGCGCGGCAAAAGGCGTCGAAAAGCTGAGCCGGACCTGCTTTCGTCCGTCTCGCCCTTCCCCCGGCGCAAGCTGTTCAATGCGCATCCGTCCGTATCAACCTTCCGATTGGCCCGCGCTTTGCGTGGTGCATGACGCCGCCCGTCGCGAGGAATTGCGCCGCGCGGGCGATGAGGCTGCCTTCGTGCCGCTCAAGGACGCCGTGGTGGACGATCTGCTTGCGCACGACATCTGGGTGGCCGACGACCGCGGTGCGCTGCGCGGCTTCACGGCGGTGCGCGGCTCGCACATCGGCTGGCTCTACGTTGATCCCTCCCACGCCGGACGGGGCATCGGGCGGGCGCTGCTACAGCATGCCGTCTCGCTGTGCTTCTTCCCGCCCATCACCATCGGCACGCTGACCGGCAACGCGCCCGCGCTAAAGCTCTACGCCTCCGAAGGCTTCGTGGTCACACGCCTCACCAAGATCCTCCTTTCCGGCGACGCCCGCTATCCGGCCACGGCATGCTATTTAGAAAAGCAGGTGTGATCGCCCATGCCAATAATCAATGGAATATGGAGGCGCAGCCGCGTGAGCGGCGATCCGAGCGTAGCCCCGCGCTTCAGCGCGGGGACTTCGCCCCTCGCGCGAATCCCGTCGCGTCAGCGACGGCTGAACGCCTCCGGCCAAGTGCGTTCAAGCGTCGCGGACGCGACGCGGAGCGTGTTGGCCGGACAGACCCCGCGCTGAAGCACGGGGCTACGTTCGGATCGCCGCTGCGCGGCTGCAACCGGGACACCTCGATGGAAAAGGGGCTAGAGGTGCCCGTTAGTTTCGTCACCTTGACTACGCCCGATGGATAGCTCAGCGCGCTGCCGCCAGCGCCGGGTCGGCGAAGGGCGCCTGCGGACGCAGTCCCAGCTCGGCGAGGAGCGATTGATCGGCAGCGGCGGCGGGATTCTGCGCGGTGAGGAGCTTGTCGCCGTAGAAGATCGAGTTCGCCCCCGCAAAGAAGCACAGTGCCTGTGCTTCGCGCGAAAGCCGCAGCCGTCCGGCCGAGAGGCGCACCTTCGCGCGGGGCAGCGCGATGCGCGTGACGGCGATCATCCGCACCAGCTCGAACACGTCCACCGGCGCCTGGCCCTCCAGCGGCGTGCCGGGCATGGCCATGAGCGCGTTGATCGGCACGCTTTCGGGCGGCGGGTCGAAGGAGCAGAGCACCTCCAGCATCCGCAGGCGGTCGTCCACGCTTTCACCCAAGCCGAGGATGCCGCCGCAGCACACGCTCATGCCGGCCTGCTGCACGGCCTGGATGGTGTCGAGGCGATCCTGATACGTGTGGGTCGAAACGATCTCGGGGTAATATTCCGGCGAGGTGTCGAGGTTGTGATTGTAGGCGGTGACGCCGGCCTCCTTGAGCTGGCGGGCCGCGCCGGGCGTGAGCTGGCCGAGCGTCACGCACACCTCCATGCCGAGGCTCGACACGTCGCGCACGATGTCGAGCACCTGTTCGAAGCGCCGGTCACCCTCGCGCACGCCCTTCCATGCGGCGCCCATGCAGAAGCGCGTGGAGCCGTTGGCCCGCGCCCGCTCGGCGGCAGCCATGACCTCGTCGCGCTCCATCAACCGCGCGGCCCGGACGCCGGCGTCGTGCCGCGCGCTCTGGGCGCAGTAGGAGCAATCCTCCGAGCAGCCGCCGGTCTTGATGGAAAGCAGCGTGCAAAGCTGCACCTCCTGCTCCGGCCAATGTTCGCGATGTGTGGCGCGCGCCTGGGCGAGGAGGTCGAAGAGCGGCTGGTCGTGGAGGGAGCGGAGGCGGGAGAGCACGGGGAAAGAAGTTCTAAGCCTCAAGCCTCAAGCTTCAAGGAAGGAGGAAAACTCGAAGAGAGAAAGCCGGACGGCTCGCCCGTCACTCGCCGCGCTTTTCTTCCCTTCACCCTTGGGGGCTTCCTCGGAAGTTGCCGCCGCTTGTGAACTTATCTTGAGCGGCTGTCTCGCTTCGCTCGGCTGATGCTTGGCACCTGAACCTTTTCCGCCGCCTCCGGTGCGGCTCAGCCGTTGGTCCACTTGCCGCCGGAAAGCACCGGGATGATCCCGTTGAGGATGCCATCCCGATTCTCGACGCGGTTCGTGTAGGTCGTCTTGCCGATGGCGCCGATCATGCGCGTGCCGGTGGCGTCCTCGAACTTGCGGCTCATGCTCTCGCCGGTGTGGCAGCCCCAGCTCTTCACGTAGGCGTTGCGCACGAAAAGGTCGCGGCGCAGGCGCGTCAGCTCGTCCTCGTGCATCCAGACCTTCGCGCAGGAGTCGATGTTGTTGGAGTAGTCGAACATGAAGCACGCCTTGTTCGAGTGGCCGAAGAACTCGAAGCCCGAGAGCTTCACGGCCTCGCGCGGCTGGCCGCCGTTGAGGTAGTTGAAGACCTCGGCGCTCTTGCTGAACCACACGATCTTCACCCCGAAGGCGCTGCGGATGGACTCGACCAGCGCCACGTAGTCGCGCCCGTCCTGCGCGCCGCGCGTCACATAGCTATCGCGGAAGACCAGCAGCGTGATGGGATCCGTGTTCCCGCCCTGGCGAAGCAACTGCACGCGCGTGCGCGCCGCGCGGACGAAGGAGCCCCAGAAGTTGTCGTGCGGCTCGCGCTTGTATTTCTCCCACTTCGTCAGCGATGGCCCGCCGACGAGGAGCACGTATTCCCGCTGCTGCGCCTGGGCGGCCGAGGCGACGAACAGCAGCGCGAGCGCCGCGAGGAAACCGACGCACCAACGGCGCGCCGACGAGAAAAGGGACAGGGACGACATGGGGCGGAATGGAGGAGCGGCGCGGCGAAAATCAACCCGCGATGCGCGGCGTGACGGAGGAGGAGAACCGAGAACGACCGAGAGGATGGAGGATGGCAGGGAGCTTCCCAAGATTTCGTCCGTCCATCGCCATGCGACGCGGCAAGCCCTTCTCGCCGGCCACGAAACTTTGCGGTTCCCTGCCATCTTCCATCTTCCATCCTCCCGGCTTTGCCCCCTTCCCCATCCTCCCACGACAAAGGCGTCATCGCGCGGTGGCACGCCCGCCTGCCCAGCGTTACCGACGCCACGCCGGTCGTCTCGCTGAACGAGGGCTCCACGCCGCTGGTCCACTCGCCGCGCCTTTCCGCGCGCGTGGGCGGCGGCGCGGAAGTGTTTCTCAAGTTCGAGGGGCTGAATCCCACCGGATCCTTCAAGGACCGCGGCATGACCATGGCCGTGTCCAAGGCCGCGGAGGCCGGCGCGCGCGCCGTCGTGTGCGCCTCCACCGGCAACACCTCGGCCGCCGCCGCCGCCTATGCCGCGCGCGCCGGGATGGGCTGCGTGGTGCTCCTGCCCGCCGGCAAGATCGCGCTGGGCAAGCTCGTGCAGGCCTTCGCCTACGGGGCGCGCGTGGTGAGCGTGGAGGGGAACTTCGACGACGCCCTTCGCCTCGTGCGCGAACTGGGCGAGGGCGGCGAGGCTGCGCTCGCCGTCGTTAACTCCATCAACCCGCACCGCCTCGAAGGCCAGAAGACCGCCGCCTTTGAAGTGGCCGAGGAACTCGGCGACTCGCCCGACTTCCACTTCCTCCCCGTCGGCAACGCCGGCAACATCACCGCCTACTGGGCCGGCTACCGCGAGTGGCACGAGGCCGGCCGCGCCACGCGTCGCCCGCGCATGGTCGGCTTCCAGGCCGCGGGCGCGGCGCCGATCTTCCACGGCCAGCCGGTCGAGCGGCCCGAAACGGTAGCCACCGCCATCCGCATCGGAAATCCCGCGAGCTGGACCGGCGCGACCACGGCCATCGCGGAGTCCGGCGGCGCCATCGACATCGTCAGCGACGAGGAAATCCTCGCCGCGCAGGCGTGGCTGGCCCGGCACGAGGGCATCTTCGCCGAGCCGGCCAGCGCCGCCTCCGTGGCCGGCTTGCTGCGCTGCGTGGACCGCGAGCCCTGCGCCGCGTGCCCGCTGCGCCATCGGCCCGAGGGCGCGCGCATCGTCTGCACCCTCACCGGCCACGGGCTGAAGGACCCCGACATCATCAAGGGCACGCTGCCGCCGATCCAGAGCGTGCCCGCGACGAGGGAGGCAGTGATAGGAATGCTGGGATAGGGAAAACTCGAAACTCGAAACTCGAAACAAGGCCCGAAAGGAAGAAGCGCCGAAAGCGGGGACGCGCGGAGACGCGGAGCTTCCGGTGCTTGCCGTTCTTTTCGGCGCTTGTTTCGAGTTTCGAACTTCGAGCTTCGAGTTTTCCCCTCCACTTCGTCAGCACGCTTCCGCGCGCGCCGCGACCGGGTATCATCGCCCTCCCCTCATGACCCAACCCGTGGACCTCGCCCCGCCGCGCCTCGCCGCGCCCGGCGCGGGGCTGCCCTTTTGGGAAAAGTTTCTCGCGCGCTACGTGCTGCTGCCGATGGCTTTCCGCCGGATGACCTGGGACGGCGCGGACATCCTTTTTGAGCGCCAGGGCCGCCGCCTCCTTGCGGCCGTGGCGCCGATGAGCCCCGCGCGCCTTCAGCGCCGCGTGCTCATCGCGCGCATCCGTGGCATCGAGGATTCCTCGCGCCATTGGGCGCCCGGCATGGTGCTCGAGCACCTCATCATCGTCGGCACGCAGATGATGAACCTCGTCGTCACCCTCTCGCGCGGCGACACGCCCGCCGGCAAGGCTGACGTGGCCTCTGTGAAGCCCAAGGGCGTATATGGCGCCGCTGCCCCCGTCGCCTTTGAGGAATTCCTCGCTGAGTATGCCGCCACCTTGAAGGAGAAGGTGCGCGACCGCGATTCCCGCGCGCGCTTTCACCATCCGTGGTTCGGAATGCTCGACGCGCGCCAGTGGCACGCCATCGCCGCCATCCATCAGCGCATTCATCGCCAGCAGATGGACCGCATCGTGGCCCGCTACTCCCAGCGCGACGGCGCGCCGCTCTCGGACACCACGCGCGTGCCGCTGCGGAGCTGACCCTCGGGTGGTCCCGGCCACGCCAGCCCTTGGGCCTTCACCCCGCTTGAAGGCGGCCTACTGGGACCGCTGGCATCCTTGCCGGCGGGATCGCTCCGGGCTTCCAACTTTTCCCCTCTGGCGATTGTTTTGACCGAGGAAGCAAGGTGCCCTCGAACGGCCCTGCCGGCAGGGATGCCAGCGGTCCCAGAAATCACCGCCCATCCAGAGCCGAGAGCACAAGGGCAGTCACACGCCTTGCGCCCGACTGGTCGCAGCCTACGGTCCGCGCCCCGCGCCGACCCATGAGCCTCATTGTCCAGAAATATGGCGGCACCAGCGTCGGCTCCACCGAGCGCATCCGCCGCGTGGCCGAAAGAGTAATCGCCACGCAGCGCGCCGGGCACCGCGTGGCGGCGGTCGTCTCGGCCATGAGCGGCGTCACGGACACGCTCCTCGGCATGGCGCGCGAGCTTTCGCCGCGGCCCACCGAGCGCGAGCTGGACGTGCTCCTCGCCACCGGCGAGCAGACCACGATCGCCCTCCTGGCCATGGCCATCAACGCCGCCGGCGCGCGCGCCGTCTCCTTCACCGGCGCGCAGGCCGGCATCGTCACCGACGGCACCCACACCCGCGCGCGCATCGCGAACATCGATCCCGCCGAAATGCAGGCGCGCCTGGACGACGGCGAGATCGTCATCGTCGCAGGCTTCCAGGGCCGCACGATGGCCGGTCAAGTCACCACGCTCGGCCGCGGCGGCTCCGACCTCACCGCCATCGCCCTCGCCGCCGCCCTGAAGGCTGACCAGTGCCAGATCTTCACCGACGTGGACGGCGTCTATACCTGCGACCCGCGCATCGTCCCCGACGCGCGCAAGCTCGATGAGCTCGCCTACGAGGAAATGCTCGAGCTGGCCTCCTCCGGCGCCAAGGTCATGCAGTCGCGCTCGGTCGAGTTCGCCAACAAATTCGGCGTGCCCTTCGAGGTGCGCTCCTCTTTCAATGACAATCCAGGCACCCACGTCATCGCCGAGCACATGAGCATGGAAAACGTCGTCGTCCGCGGCCTGAGCGTGGAGAAAAACCAGGCCAAGGTCACCATCACCGCCGTGCCCGACCGGCCCGGCACCGCCGCCAGCGTCTTCAACGCGCTCTCCTCCGCCGCCGTGGTGGTGGACGTGATCGTGCAAAACGTGGCGCATGTCACCGGCGCGACCGACATCTCCTTCACCCTGAACAAGGACGACCTCGACGCCGCCCGCGCCGCCCTGGAGCCGGTGGCCCGCGAGATCGGCGCCAAGGGCGTCGAGGCCAAGAGCGGCGTGGCCAAGCTCTCCGTCGTGGGCATCGGCATGCGCTCCCACTCGGGCGTGGCCGCGAAACTGTTTGCCTCCCTGGCCGCGGCCGGCGTGAACATCCAGATGATCTCCACGAGCGAGATCAAGGTGGCCGTCATCATCGAGGAAGCCGACATCACCCGCGCCGCCCGCGCCGTCCACGCCGACTTCGGCCTCGCCAACGGCCCCCTGCTGGCCTGAGTTTCTTGCCGTCGAGGCGCAGGGGCGCACAAACTTCAACGCTTGGTGTGAGATGCGGTGGCTGAGCGTGGGCCGGTCTGGAAACGCTTCGACTTCCCGCTTCACGAGCCCACGAGCAGGCCGCGCGAAAAGGGCGCGCTCCCACTTTTGCTGAGCGCGGTGGCGACCGGGACCGCTGGCATCCTTGCCGGCAGGGTTCTGGAGGGCATCTGACTTCTCTCCCTCGGGCTTCCGGGGGGCAGCGAAGGGCGATGGCCCGGTCCACAAGCCCGAGAATCCAGGTGCCCTGAAGAATCCCGGCCGGCGAGGATGCCGGCGGTCCCAGTAGCCACCGCCCCCGGCGGGCCAGACGCACCCGCTGGCGAGGCCTTGACTCATACCAAGCGTTTCAGGGTATGGTCTTTCTCAAGAAGGCGAAGCGGCAGATCAGCCTCCGATGGGGTAGCCGGCGCTTCGGTAATCCGCTCAAGGTCCCAAAGGCGGCCGCGGGAAAGCCGAAGCTTTTGAGGGGAGCTTCCAGACTGCCCGCGGGCAGTTTCAAGGTTCTCGCGGGCACTTTCGAACTCCCCTCGGCCGCTTTCAGGCTTCCCGCGGGCACTTTTTAGGTGCCCATGGGCACCTCCAGACTCCCCGCGGCCACTTCCGAGGTTCTCGCGGGCACTTCGGAACTCCCCGCGAGCGCTTTTGAACCCCCCGCAGGCACCTTCAAAGTCCCCGCGGGCACTTCAAAGGTGCCCGCGGGCAGTCTGGAAGTGGTCGCGGGCAGTCCGAAGGGTTCCCGAGGGGAGTCGCCGAGGTTCCCTCGGGCAGTCCGGAGGGTGCCCGCGGGGAGGTGCCGAGGTGCCCGCGGGGAGTCTGCCGACTCCCTTCGGGCACCCTCCGGGGTAGCCTCCCTGGAGGGGCAGCCGAAGTCGCTTCTGGAGAAGGGGTCTCTTGCGGCTCCCTGCGCTTCGTGCGGCTTTGCGGCAAAACACTTCCCTCTCTTGCGGCGAAGGCGACCGCGCGAAGATTCGGCTCCCGATGCTCCTCCGCCGAATTCTTTTCCTTTCCTCCGTCCTCTTCGCCGCCGGCTTCGTCCGCGCCCAGGAGGCCGAGATTACCGTGCGCAAGAGCGGCTTCGCCGTGCCGCCGGAAGTCGCGCGCGCCAAGGTGGCCTTCGTCGCCACGCGCACCGGCAAGAAGGAAATCTACACCTGTAATGGCGACGGCTCCGGCCTCCAGCAGCTCACCAATGACGGCGCCATCTCCGTCGGCCCCGCCCTGTCCGCGGATGGCCGACGCCTCGCCTACACCGGCTACCAGAGCGGCTACGCGGACATCTACGTGATCGAACTCGGCTCCGGCTCGCGCAATCGCGTGGTCAAGTTCCCCGGCACCAACACCGGCGCCGCCTTTTCCCCCGATGGCTCGCGCATCGCCTTCACCGCCTCGCGCGACGGCAACCCGGAGCTCTACGTCGCCGGGGCCGGCGGCGGCGGCGCGCAGCGGCTGACCTTCACGCGCGCGGTGGAGTCCTCGCCCACGTGGTCGCCGCGCGGCGACGAGATCATCTACGTGTCCGACCAGACCGGCTCGCCGCAGCTCTGGCGCATCGGCGCGGACGGCGGCGGCGCCCGTCGCATCGGCGGCGGCTACGGGTATTGCACCGAGCCGAACTGGTCGTCCGACGGCTCGAAGGTGGCCTTCGTCACGCGCAGCGGCGGCTTCCAGATTGCCGTGCTGGACCTGAACGGCGGCGGCTCGAAGATCGTCGCCGCCGGCGAGGACCCGTGGTGGGCCGGCGACTCCCGCCATCTCGTCTTCACCTCCGGCGGCAACCTCGTGATGATGGACACCACCACCGGCGGCCAGCGCGTGATCGCCAGCGGCCTCGGCCGCATCTCCGAGCCGACGATGTCCCGCTGAGAACACCCAGCGGATGGGATGACACGGAGAACTACGAAGGCCCACGAAGAAATTTTTCGGGCGAAGGTGGCGAGCAGGGACGGGCGCGCGCATCATTTTCCCGGCAGCGATCCTGTTCCGCACCTTCTAACCCATTTCCCCCTTCGTGAACTTCGTGCTTCTTCGTGCCCTTCGTGTCTTCCCCTCGGTCCTTCTCGCCGCGGCCCTGCTCGCGCTGGGCGCGTGCAGCCAGAAGCAAAGCTCGGCCGGCGGACCGAGCCCTTACGGCAGTGGCTCCGACGGCGACCGCGTGACGGGCACGCCGCTGCCGGAGCGGCAGGAGGGCACCTCGTTCTTTGGGCCGGGCGTGCAGCGCGGGCAGTTCGCGCCGGTGCTCTTCGACTTCGACCGCTTCGAAGTCCGCCCCGACCAGGAAGGGCGCGTGCAGGCGGTGGCGGCGGCGCTCCAAAACTCGTCCAACTCGCTCATCATCGCCGGCTTCACGGACGCGCGCGGCACCGCAGAATACAACCGCGCCCTCGGCGAAAAGCGCGCCGGCGCGGTGCGCGAGCGCCTCATCCCGCTCGGCGTCTCGGCCGGGCGCATCCAGACGGGGTCTTTCGGCATGGAGATGCCGGTGGATTCTGGGTCGAGCGAGTCCGCCTTCGCGCGCAATCGCCGGGCCGAGTTCGGCCTCGCGCGATGAGCGAAACGCGCGGCTGGGCCGCGTCATGTCACGGGATCTTCTTTCGACGGAAGGGCGACTCTGGGCGATGTTCCGGGCCTAAAATATGAGTCAACTTTTTGTCATCACGCTCCCCGGGCCGGTTCGCCCGCTGGAGCGCACCTTCCGCTACGGCTTGCCGGCGGATCAAGCCCTGCGCGAGGCCGGCTTGGGCCGCGTCGTCGGCGAGCATACCTGGGTAGAACTGGGGAGCGACGACCATTTCCACGTCGTCGGCGCGACCATCGAGGTCGAGCTGGTGCGGCCGGAGGAATCGCTCGTCCTGCTGCGTCGCCTGCTCGTCGAGGCGGGCGCGCCGGCCGGCACCGTCATCTCCGAGGCCTGCGCGCTATGCGACGGGATCGGCGACGAAGTCCCCGTGGCTGCTGAGCCGGAAGCCTGCGACCGCGCCGCGCTGCCGGTCCGCGCTCGCTGGCCGGGCGCGCGGCCGATTTCCAAGGACGTGGTGCCGGTGGCCGGCCGCTCGGCGGTTGCGATGTGCGCCTAAGCGCCATGCCCGGGCTCCTGCTCGCCACGCGCAACGCGCACAAGACCGCCGAGGTGCGTGCCATCCTCGGGTCGTCGTGGACGGTGACGGACCTTTCGCTTCACCCGGACTGGCCGGAGGTGGAGGAAACCGGCGACACTTTTTCCGCCAACGCCGCGCTCAAGGCCCTGGCCGCCTCCACCCGCGCGCCGGACGCCTGGGTGCTCGCCGATGATTCTGGTTTGGAGGTCGATGCGCTCGGCGGCGCGCCGGGCGTCCTTTCCGCGCGCTACGCCGGTCCCGGCGCCGACGACGCCCGCAACCGCGCGAAGCTCCTGGCCGCCTTGGCCGAGGCCGGCGCGATGGAAGCCAGCCAGCGCCGCGCGCGCTTTCGCTGCGTGCTGGCGCTGGCGCGCGGCGCGCGGCTGGCGGGGGAGTTCGCCGGCGCGGTCGAGGGAACGATCACCCTCGCGGAGGAAGGCGCGGGCGGCTTCGGCTACGATCCGCTGTTCCAGCCGGATGGCTTTGCAGGCACCTTCGGCACGCTGCCCGCCGAGACGAAGAACCGTTTGTCCCACCGCGCCCGGGCCCTTGCCGCGGCGGCGGCAGGGCTCGGCGGACGCGGCTGATTGGACCGACCGACGGGCAGCAAAAACCCGCCGCCCACGCCGGGGTGGCGGCGCGGGACGGCGGGTGCCAAGGGCGGCAGCGGATCAGCCCCCGGCGCCAAAGGCAGCAGACTCGTCGCGGAACATCTGGCGGAAGTCCTTGTCGGAGGCGAGTTCCTTGGCGGCCATCTTCATCATGGGCTTGTCTTGCTTCAGCATCTTGAGGAAATACATGGTGGCGTCCTTGTCTTTGAGAACGGCTTGGGCGTTCGCCTTCATGGCGGCGGAAGGTTCCTTGGCCTGAAGCGAAGGGCCGGCGAAGCCGACGGCGAGGGCGGCCACGAAGAGGGCATTGCGGAGGGTTTTCATGCGGGTGG
>CALMOL010000094.1 GCA_937871685.1 uncultured Verrucomicrobiota bacterium | reverse complement strand
CCGCGCGGGCGACGGACCGCAACGCGGGCGGGGGGACGTGCCACGGAGGCCCGGAGCGCGCGGAGGAAGGAGGGGAGCATTCGGTTCCTGCCCGCGGGAGCGCGCTGTGGAGTGCGGGAGCTTGCTCCCGCTGTCGCGCCGGCCTCGGCGCGAGGCGAGCGAACGACGAGGAAGGCGGTGTGGCGAATCGAGGCTAACGGCTCGCTTTCCCAGCGAGGCGGCAGGAAAGCGGTGGCAAGCCACCGCACTCCACAGCCGGCTCCCGCCGGCAGGAACCGGGCGACTTCCCTTGCTCCGTGTCCTCCGTGCCTCCGTGGCTTTCCCCCGCGGAAGACAGGCGCGGCGATGGACGGGAGCCAGTGCGAACGCGACCTTGCGAGATGTGCGGACGATTTCGATTCAACCATCCGGCGGCGGAGGTGGAAGCCGCGTTCGGCCTGGAGCTGCCGGCGCCGTTGCCGCCGCGCTACAACATCGCTCCCACGCAGCCGGTGCCGGTGCTCTTCCGTGAGCCGGTGAAAGGCGGGAAGACCGCGTGGACGGTGATGCGCTGGGGCTTGGTGCCGATGTGGTCGCGCGAAGGTCCGGGCCAGGGACCGCCGCTGCACAATGCGCGCGCGGAAACTGCCGCGACCAAACCCACGTTTCGAAACGCGCTCAAGCGCCACCGTTGCGTGGTGCCGGCGAGCGGGTTCTACGAGTGGTCGCTGCCGAAGGACAGTCCGAAGACGGCGCCCAAGCAGCCGTGGTCGGTGAGCGCGTCCACGGGCGAGCCGCTGGCCTTCGCGGCGATCTGGGACGAGTGGAACTCGCCGGACGGTTCGCCGCTGTGGTCGTGCTCGATCCTCACGCTGGACGCGAACGACCAGATGGCGCGCATCCACCACCGGATGCCGCTGATGTTCGAGAACGGCCGCGATGTGCGCATCGAAGCATGGCTGGATCCGGCCGCCGACGGCGACAAGCTCGTGCGTGAGCTGCTGCGGCACCCCGCGCCGGACCTACGGCTCGCTCCCATCTCGACGCTCGTGAACAACGCGCGCTTCGACGGCCCGGAGATCCTCGCGCCGCCCTCGGCCGCGGCGGAGAAGGCCGCGCTGCCCAAGCGACCGCGAAAGAAGGCCGCCGCGGCGGAGCCAAGCTTGTTTGACGATCAAGCATGACCCGCTTGCTCCGCAGGCGAGAGAGACCCTACACTATCCGTCCTATGACCCGAGCAGGGATGATCAAACTGGCGGACCCGATGACCTTCCGCCCCTTCGTGGTGGTCACGGGATCGGGCACTCGCTTCAACGTGCCCCACCCGGATTTCATCGACATTCCTCCGGTTCCCGAAGAGCCTGACGAGGAGGAGAACCCATCGTATGTGATCATTTACAGCGGGGGGGCATCGATTCCTCGGATGGTCGTGCTCGAAAATATCCAAGAGATCGAGTTCAAGCCGGAGCGGCAAAGCGGAAAGAAAAAATCCCGCTGATTGCCCGGCGCCTTGTCAAACCTCGGCCGCCGCCGGCTTCTTGCGCGCGGGCTTCTTCTTGGCCGGGGCTTCCTCGGCGGCGGGCGCGGCCTTCTTCGGCCAGCCGCCCTTCTTGCCCCCGGCGGCGCCGGGCTTCGCCTCGCGCGGGGCGAACTCGAAGCCGACCTTGCCGACCTTGTCGCGCACGAGGAACGCCGAGAACGGGCGGCCCTTCTTCGAGATGAACTTCGGCAGCAGGTCGGTCTTGCCCTCGGCCATGAGCTTGCGCACTTGATCGGGCGGAACGTCGCGCTGGAGAATGTTGCGGCCCATCTTGAACGTGCATTCCGGGCTGGGGCCGACGGCGCGTTCGCACACGTATTGGTTGCCCAGCGAGAACACGCGGCCTTTGCCGCACACGGCGCAGTCGGCTACCACCTCGGCCTGCGAGAAGTCGGGTGCGATGGCGATGCCGTCCGCCCCCACGGTCGAGCCGTTGTCCGGGAAATTGAACTCGGCCTTGCCTTCGGCGCCGAGCTTCACGTCGGCGGAGAACGGCCGGCCCATCTTGTTCTTGAAACCCTCCAGCGGCCCCACCTTGCCCTCGGTGAGAAGCGCCGTGGCCTCCTCGGGCGACCAAGCGCGGCTGGCCATCGTGCGCCAGAGAATGTAGTCGCACGAGGGGCAGCGCCACGCGCGGTAGTCGCCCTTGAGCGGGCGCGCGCCGCACTTTGGGCAGCGCACGTCCAGCTCGCCGAAGTCGCCGTCCACCGAGTCGCCCTCGAAGGTCTTGGCCTTCTCGACGATCTCGGCGGTGAGCCGGCGGATCTCGGCCATGAAGTCGCGGCGCTTGAGCTTGCCGTGCTCCATGTCCTTCAGCTTCGCCTCCCATTCGCCGGTCAGCTCGGGCGACGTGAGGATCTCGATGCCGATGCCGCGCAGGGCGGCGAGCAAGGCTTGGCCCTTCGGCGTGACGCCGAGGTCGCGCTGGGTGCGCGTGATGTATTCCTGGAGGATGAGACCCTCGATGATCGAGGCGCGCGTGGCTGGCGTGCCGAGTCCCTTCTCGATCATCGCAGCGCGCATCTCGTCGTCGTCGATGAGCTTGCCGGCGCCTTCCATCGCAGAAAGAAGGGTGCTTTCGTTGTAGCGGGGTGGGGGCTTGGTTTCCAGCGCCTTCACCTCGATCGCGTCGGTGCTCGCCCTTTCGCCCGGCTTCACGGCGGCGACGGCCTTGTCGGAATCGGCCCCCTCGGCCTCGCGGCCATACACGGCCATCCAGCCGGGGTCCACGATGATGCGGCCCTCGGTCTTGAACTTCTCGCCCTCGACCACCGTGATGCGCGTGGTCACCTCGAATTGCGCGGGCGGGAAGAAGATGGCGATGAAGCGCTTCGTCACGAAGTCGAACAGCTTCGCCTCCATCTCGTCGAGGTTCTTCGGCGCGACGCCGGTGGGGATGATGGCGAAGTGATCCGAGACCTTGGCGTTGTCGAACACGCGGCGCGACGGCCGCACCCAGCCCTCGCGGAGCGCGCGGTCGGCGTGCGTGGCCAGCGAGGGCCAGATGCTTCCGCCCCCGCCGCCGGCGAGCTTGCCCATCGTGCCCTTCACGGTGCCGAGGTAATCCTCCGGCAGATAGCGCGAGTCGGTGCGCGGGTAGGTGAGCACCTTGTGCTTCTCGTAGAGCGCCTGCGCGATTTGCAGCGTGCGGCGTGCGGAAAGCCCGAAGCGTCCGTTGGCCTCGCGCTGGAGCGTGGTGAGGTCGTAAAGGAGCGGCGCGGCCTGCGACGTGGGCTTCTTTTCCTCGGTGATGTCGCCGGGCTTGCCGGCGCACTTCTCGGCGATGGCGTCGGCGCGCTCCTTTTCCCAAAGCCGCTCGGCGCGGGCGTGCTCGTCGGTCTCGATCTTCTTGAATGCCGGGTCGAACCACCGGCCGCGATAAGGACCGGCTTCGACGCCGAACTCGGCGTGCACTTCCCAATACGCGCGTGGCTTGAACTCGCGGATCTTCTGCTCGCGCTCGCCAAGGATCGCGAGGGTCGGCGTTTGCACGCGGCCCACGGGGGTGAGCTGGAAGCCGCCGAGCTTGGAGTTGAAGGCGGTCATGGCACGCGTGCCGTTGATGCCCACGAGCCAGTCGCTCTCGGCGCGCGAGTAGGCGGCGAGCGCCAGCGGCATCATGTCCTCGTCGGTGCGCAGGCGCCCGAAGGCGTCGCGGATCGCGTCGGAAGTCATGCTCTGGAGCCACAGGCGGCGCACGGGCTTCTTCACGCCGACGTGCTGCACGACGAGCCGGAAGATCAGCTCGCCCTCGCGACCGGCGTCGCAGGCGTTGATGAGGTCGCCCACGTCCGGGCGCTTGATGAGGCGGCGCAGGAGCTTGAGCCGGTCCTCGGATTTCTCGATGGGACGCGTCTCGAACTTTTCCGGGAGCACCGGCAGGGCGTTGAAGGTCCACTTGCCACGCTTGACCTCGGATTCCTCCGGCGGGGCGAGCTCGACGAGGTGGCCGACGGCCGACGAGATGACGAGCTGGTCGTTCTCAAAGTAGCCCTCGTGCTTGTCGAAGCGCCCGAGGGCGCGGGCGAGGTCGGCAGCCACGGAAGGCTTCTCGGCGATGAGGAGGGACTTGGACATTCGATCGGGAAGGGTTGCCACAGAGGCACAGAGATCACAGAGGGAAACCGAAAAATTCCCTTCTCTGTGCCCTCCGTGCCTCTGTGGCGAAAACAGGGGCGAAAGGGGCGGCGGTCAGCCCAGTTTCACGAAGAGCTTCCCCGGGAGCTGCTTGACCGCGCGCTTCATTTCGAGGGTGAACAGAGTAGCGGAGACGACCGACGTTGGCAAACCGGCGCGCGCGATGATCGCGTCAATGGGCGTTTCGTCGTCCTCGATCGCGGCGAACACGGCGCGTTCCTCGGCGGTCGCCAGGGCGACGCGCGTGGTGGGGCCGGGAGGCAGTGCGGCCCCGTCGCCGGAGGTGGCCGGCGCGAGCGTTCCCACCGGAAAGAGCGCCGGGACTTCCTGGAGGATGTCCGCGACATCGAGCACGAGCTTGGCGCCGTTCTGGATGAGGCGGTTGGTGCCATGCGAGGTGGGCTTGTTGATCTGCCCCGGCACCGCGAACACCGCGCGGCCAGCCTCAGCCGCGAAGTGCGCCGAGTGCAGCGCGCCCGAGGCGGTGCCGGCCTCCACCACGAGCACGCCATGGCACGCGCCGGCGATGATGCGGTTGCGCATCGGGAAGGTCTGGCGGTCGGGCTGGCGCAGCATCGGGAACTCGGACACCACCGCGCCGCCCCCGCCCGCGATGGTCTCGGCGAGCGTGAAGTTCTGCGGCGGGAAGATCTCGGCGAGTCCGCCGCCCATCACCGCCACCGTGCGGCCCTTGGCGGCCAGAGCCCCGAGGTGCGCCGCGGTGTCGATGCCCCGCGCGAGACCCGACCAGATGGTGAAGCCGGCGGCCGCGAGCTGGTAACCGAACTGCTTCGCCATTTCCTCGCCGTAGCGCGTGCATTGCCTCGCTCCGACGATGCCCAGCCCGTGCGCGTCGGCCGCGAGAAGCTCGCCCCACGCGTAGAGGACGATCGGCGGGTCGTGGATCTCGCGGAGCAGGCGCGGGTAGGCCTCGTCCTCCGGCGTGAGGATCGAGACGCCGGCGGCATCCGCGCGGGCGATCTCCTGCTCCACGGCCGCCGCCCCATCCCAGCCGGCGAGAGAGCGGACGAGTTCGCGCGGGATTCCATCCACCGCCGCGAGCCGGTCGGCCGGCGCGCCCAGGATGGCCTGCGGCTCGCCGAAAGCGTCGAGGAGCCGGCGCAGTCGCACCGGACCCATCTGCGGGACGAGGTTGAGCGCGACGCAGGCTTCGCGACGGGTCATGGAAGAAGGCGGAGAGGATGGAGAATGGAAGATGGCAGAGGGCCGGTGATTGGTCCGATGCCCTATTGCCCGGCGGCGCGCCAGGCGTCCAGGGCCTCGGCGTAGGTGGCGGGGCGGCGACCGCGGGCGAGCGCGCGGGACGTGAGGCGGCCGATTTGCCGGCGCAAGGGAGGGAACGCGGCGTCGGGCGGATGGATGCCGAGGCGCACCACCGGCGTGGCGGCGCGGTCGAGCCGGCGGAAGAGGAACGCGTTCCACGCGAGCGAGATGGCCCGCCGCGCCGCGCTGCGCGGGCTCCACACGAGCGATTGCGTCCGCATCCGCCGGCCGCGCGCCAAGTCCTCGAACCACGCGAGCCGCGTCGTATATTCGTAGCCAGCGGCGCGCACGGCTTCCTCGGCCGCCGCGCCGAGCAGCCAGGCCGGGGCGATGAAGCCGCGCGGCTCGGGAAGCGCCGGCGCATACGTCGAGCGGAAGCGTTGGAAGTCCGCCTTCCCGCGCTCCAGGAGGGTCGTCGCCTCGTCGCGAGACAAGTCGAAAAACTCGCCCTCGTCCGCGGTGTAAACCCGCGTGACCCAGCGATCCCGCGCCGATTCCCCCGGCCGCCGGTCCCGCCGGTGGAAATAGCCGTGCGGCACGATCTCGTGCCCCTCGCGCGCCCGGTTCGCGAGCCACGCGCAGAATTCTTCGTCTTCCAGGAAATGTCCGTGGCCGTGGTGATTCGGCACGATCAACAGCGAAGTCTTCGCTACGCCTTGCGCGGCGAGGTCGCCGATCAACTCGTCGCACGCCGCGCGGGTGCGCGGCGACACGTCGTGGATCGAAACGACCAGGAGAGGGAGGAGGGAGGGAGAAGCCAATCCGCGGCTCCATGCTCCCACCCGGACGGGCGGGACGCAAAGGCCGGTGAGAAAGTTTCCGGCGCCCTTCAAGGCGAGTCCGGCAGCTCGTAGGCCTCGACGAGGGCGTTGCCCACGGCGCCGTCCTGGCCGCGCACGATGGCGGTGTAGCCCCCGGGGGCCAGCTCCAGCAGGACGGCGCTCTCGCGCGCGTCGCTGGGCGCCAGCCCCGCGGCCTGGATGGCCGCCGCGCTGCTGCCGGCCAGGCTCTGGGCCTGCC
>CALMOL010000093.1 GCA_937871685.1 uncultured Verrucomicrobiota bacterium | reverse complement strand
ACCGCTGGCTGTCCCCCCGGCCTTCCCCCTTCCCTTCGCGGCTTCTTGCCCGCGGAGGGCGCCCGCAAACCGCACCCGAGAGCTGCCCCGTGGGCAGCCGTCTCCGCCCCATCCCATCCGTGAACCTGCACACCAAGCTCCTCGCCCGCGCCGCGGCCGGCAAACCCATCCGCGTCGGCCTGATCGGCGCCGGCAAATTCGGCTCGATGTTCCTCTCGCAGGTCCCGCGCACGCCGGGCATGCACCTGCTCGGCATCGCGGACCTTTCCCCGGAGCGCGCCAAGGCGGCGCTCGGGCGCGTGGGGTGGAAGGCCGAGCAGTCGGCGGCCACTTCCTTCGCGGAGGCGCTTCGGAACGGCAGCACCTACGTGCAGGAAAGCGCCGAGGCGCTGATCTCCCAGCCGGAGCTGGACGTGGTGATCGACGCCACGGGCGTGCCGGCCGCCGGCATCCGCCACGCGCTGCTCGCCTTCCAGCACCGCAAGCACATCATCATGGTGAACGTGGAGGCCGACGTGCTCGCCGGCCCGATCCTCGCGCGCAAGGCGGCGGAGGCCGGCGTGATCTACTCGATGGCCTACGGCGACCAGCCGGCGCTGATCGTGGAGCTGATCGACTGGGCGCGCGCGACGGGCTTCGAGGTGGTTTGCGCGGGCAAGGGCACCAAGTATCTGCCGGAATACAACCAGTCCACGCCCGACACGGTGTGGGGCTACTACGGCTTCTCGAAGGAGCAGGTGGCCGGCGGCGACTTCAACGCGCAGATGTTCAACTCGTTCCTCGACGGGACGAAGTCCGCGCTGGAGATGGCGGCCATCGCGAACGCCTCGGGCCTCACGCCCGCGAAGACCGGCCTGGCCTTCCCGCCGTGCGGCGTGGATGACCTCCCGACGCTGCTGCGCCCGCAGTCGGCCGGCGGCATCCTTTCGCACAAGGGCACGGTGGAAGTGGTGTCCTGCATCGAGCGGGACGGCCGGCCGGTGTTCCGCGACCTGCGCTGGGGCGTCTATGTGGTCATCGAGGCGCCGAGCGAATACGTGCGCGATTGCTTCTCGCAATACGGGCTGCGCACGGACTCCAGCGGGAACTACACGGCGATGTATCGGCCCTACCACCTCATCGGCCTCGAGCTGGGCATCTCCGTGGCCAGCGCGGTGCTGCGCGGCGAGGCCACGGGCGCGACCAATGGCTTCCGCGGCGACGTGGTGGCGGTCTCCAAGCGCGCCTTGCGCAGCGGCGAGAAGCTCGACGGCGAGGGCGGCTACACCGTTTACGGCCGGCTCATGCCGGCCACGGATTCCCTCGCGCTCGACGCCGTGCCGATGGGGCTGGCCCACGGCATCACGCTGCGCAACGAGGTGGCCGCCGGCCAGCCCGTGCGCTGGAGCGACGTGGACTACGACGCCACGAAGGAAGCCATCCGCGTGCGCAAGGAGATGGAAGGGATGTTCCGCCAGGAACTGGGCATCCAGACGCCGGCCGCCGCCAAGACGGCCTGAGGATTCTCCCGCCCGCTCTCGTCCCCCCCCGCACGGAACTCTCCCCATGAGCATTCAAGCCAGCACCTTGCCGCCGCCGGTCTCCCCGG
>CALMOL010000092.1 GCA_937871685.1 uncultured Verrucomicrobiota bacterium | reverse complement strand
GCCAGTTCTTCGGGCCGTAGAGCCGAGCGCGGATGTCGAGGACGCGCTGGCGGCCAGCGAGAGCAGGCCAAGCGCGAGCGAGGAGAGCGGGTGGGATTTGGGCATGGGAAGCTAAGGTGAGGAAGGCGCGCCGGGGGAAGCGCGAGCCAAGGCCAGAGGATGTAGCGCGGAAACCGCGCTGGGCAATGCCGGATGCACCGGAAGCAGGACGATTCGAGACCGACCTCAATTCATGCCAACGCGCCGGAAAGAAAAGCAACGCGGGCGGCTTGGATTGCTCCAAGCCGCCCGGGGTGAAGGAGTGAAGCTTGCCTCAGAACGTCCAGGCGACGTTCACGCCGCCATAGACCGTCGTCCGCGAGGGATTCGAGACGCTGGACCGGCCGGAATACTCGGCCGTGTTGATGACCTTGTTCTCGTCATCGCGGAAGGCATTGGCGCTCTTGTTGTCGCTCACGTCAAAACCGTAAGTGACGAAAGGCGTGACGGTCAGGTGCTTGCCGACTTGCACGGGAGTCTTCAGGCCGATTTCCACGGAGGAAAACCCGCTGTAGTTGCGCGTGTTGATGCCGTTGCGAGAGAGGTCCGGCGGCGGGGTGACGGTTCCCTGGAAGTAAGTGATCTTGTCGAGATAATGATCCGTGTAGGTGGCCTGCACAAAGGGCGCGAGCGTCACCGTGAAGTTGCTACGGCGGAAGACCGTCAAATTGCCGTCGAGGCGGAAGTCCACGATGTTGGCGTCGTAGTTCTCGGCCACCCGGATGCTGTCATTGCCATTCGGCGGCACGATGCCATTATAGAAGGAGAAATCGGCCGGATAAGAGCGCCGGGAGCGGGCGGCAAAGGTCCGGTAATAAGTTACGCTGGGAGTCACATAGGGAATCCCGGTGTAGGCAAGACGCCCGAAGGCTTCGCCTTGATATTTGATGCCCCGAAAGCCGGCGTTAGGAATGTAGAAGGAATTGAGGCCGACGGTTGCCTGTAGCTTCCGGAAGATTTCCACCGTGTAATCGAGGTTCAACGTGAACTCCTCGTAGGTGCGGCGCTCCGATACGATAGCGGCGTCGGGAGAGTTCCAGTAACGGACGAAATTCGTGTAGAAGGGGGCGGTGTCGCCGAAGGCGCGCACGTAGCCAAAGCTGGCGTGGAAGCCCTTGTATTCGACGCCGATATTGTAGAAGGAAACCGGCTGGGTCTTGCTCGGGTTGTCCGCCACGTTTGGGTCGCCGCCGCGCCCGAAGCGGATCACGCCCTCATAGTTGCCGAACCGCTGCCCTCCGATGGTAAAGATGCCGTTGGTGAAGAAATTGCCGAACGGTGAGCCGCCGGAGTTCGAAAACGTCGCCACGACATCTGTTCCATGGTGAATGTAGCGACTGGAGACGCCTGCGTTCAGCGTGAACTTCCACGGCGACACCGCGGCCGACTCGATCACCGGCTTGCTCGCCGCCGCCTTGCCGTCTGAGGAAACCTCCTCTTCTACGACTTCACGCCGACGGCGGGGCCGGGCCGACTCCCGCTCCTCGCGCTCGGGGCGACTCACGGTTTCCCGGCGGCGCGTCGGGGCGCGATTCGTGGCGTCGGCAGGCGCACTCTCCCCGGCCGTGGAGGAAAGCCGCGAGGATTCGCCAAAAAGCGTGATGGCCGGCTCCGCCGCGACGACGTCGCGGTTGCTGGTGGCGGTGGCCTGCGCGCCTAAGTCGCCGATGGCGCGAGCCACGTGGGGCAGGGAGGAAACGGCCGCCCCCGCCAGAAGGCCGAGCGCCAAGGTGGAAAGGGGCTTAGGCCGACGAACCGGCCGAGGGAGGAAGCGGTGCATAGTAGGGAGGTGAAGGTGCGGCGCCCGTTTCGTATGGCAGACTCAGAGTCAGGCGATGGGCATCCCGGATATGTAGAGTGTCATATTCGTTGTCAAGTCAAAAAGCAGGAATCCGGCTGCGCCCTGGCGTTCGGAGAGTGTTTTCTACCCACGGGGCAACGCTAGAACGGCGTCGAAAAAACCTCTGGCCCCATTTATCCCGCTTCGACAGCCAATCGGCTGCGGCCACCGAGGGCGGAGCTTCGACCCGCTGGTCGCTCAGGGCGTGCGCGTCGCCTCGACTATTTTGGCCTTCTCGCGAGGCTTGGGTTTGTCGGATTGCCTAGTTTCGCGCCGCCGCTTCTCCACTCGCTCCCGGATGGCGGTATCCGCGGGAAGATTTTCCCAATCGTAAACCACCCGCGCACGGTCGGAGTCCACTAGGGTCATTTCCACGTTTTCGTCGAAGCCGAGGATCTCCGGATCATCGTGCTGGGTGTAGGTGATCACGCCGGTGAGCACGCCGCGAGCGTCCACCTTGATCTGGCGGAAGAGGGTATCGAAGCTTTTGCCTCCGATCACGCTGTCCCGCACGGTGCCACCCTCGGAGAGCTGAGCCGGAATAATGATCTCGCGGATCACCTGCGCCTTGGGGAAGATGATCTTCCACGAATACCGCCCCGCCCATGCGGGAGGCAAACGCAGGGTGGGCGGCGCGCCGGTGGTGCTGACGGCCAGCGAATCCGCCAGGGCCAGCGAGGCGATGTTCTCCCGCATGGCCAGCGCGCGGGCGGTCACGCGGTAAAAGCCGGTGGGCAGAGTGCGCTCGGCCGGACCCGAGCCGACACACGGCACGTCGATGTTTTCCGCGGTCGCTGGAACGAAGGCGCGCTCGGCGTCGAGCGGCCGGAGGAACTCGAAGGTGAGCGCCTCGTAGTCCCCGCCGCCGGAAGGCATTACCACGCGCACCGGGGCGGTGGCGCGGCGCAGGGCGACACGGGCCGGGGCGCGGAGTGAATCTATGCTGGCGGAAAGGGTGGCCGGCTCATAACCGGGCGCGGATAGCTCGACGACGACGGGCAGCGCCGCGCGGTCCAGCGGCAGCGCGAGACCGCCGCCTGCGGCGGGGCGGGGCTTCACCTCTCGACCGCCAATCTTCACCGTGGCGCCAGGCGGTGTGATTCCCTCGGCAAAGGTGAATTCAGTGGGCGGAGGTGGCGGCACCGGCGTCGGCGTGGCGCTCGGCGGCCGGGGCGTCGGGGTTGGCGGACGCGGCGTGGCGGTGGGTGTGGGC
>CALMOL010000091.1 GCA_937871685.1 uncultured Verrucomicrobiota bacterium | reverse complement strand
TGGCCGGAGCACGGGGAAACGATCCAGACTTGACCGTGCGCCGGGTGGCGATCCAGCCAGAAATGGCCGTCCGGCGTCACGGTGTAGAAGCAGGTCGAGGCGTCGCGCACCGGGGCGTCGGCCAGCGCCGGGAACAGCTCGCGGAGCACGGCGCGCACTTCCACCTCGTCGGCTCGCATGATCTCGCGCGGGAGCGTGTCGGCCGTCACCGCCGGCCCGCTGGGCGCGGCGTGGCGGTGCAAGGCGACCTTGCAGCCGTCGCCGAGGTCGGGGAAGCCGTAGGCGGTCCGGCCGTCGGGGAATTCAGCGACGAACACCGAGAACCGTTCCGGCGCGAAGTCCCCCGCCCTCGCGGCCGGCACGTCGAACCACCATTGCACCTGCCGCTCGATCCGCAGCGGCAACCGGACCGCGGCCGGCAGCAGGTCGTTCACCCAGCCGCCCGCGCAAAGCAGAAGCCGCCGCGCGCGATGCTCCCCCCGCGCGGTGCGCAGGCGCACGCCTTCCCCGTCGGCCGACCATTTCTCCAGCGGCTCGTCCGTCCGCAAGTCCGCCCCTGCCCCGGCCGCGAGCCGCAGGTGCGCGGCCACGGCCCGCTCGGGGAAAAGGATGCCGGCGCGCGGCTCCCACACGCCCGCCATTCCTTCGGCCGGCACGAAGGCCGGAAAACGCTCGCGAATCTCCCGCGCCGAGAGCGTGGCGTGCGCGAGCCCATGCTCCTCTGCCGAGCGCCGCGCTCCGCCCGCCACCGCGCCGTCCGGCGGCCCGATCATCAGCCCGCCGGTTTGCTGGAAAAGGTGCTCGCCAGCCAGCCGCTCCGTCTCGGCCCAAAGCTCGTAGGCCCGCCGCACCAGCGGCACGTAGCGCGAATCTTCAAAATACGCCTCCCGAATGATCCGCGTGCGCCCGTGCGAGGAGCCGTGCGCGTGCGGCGGCGCCCACCGGTCCAGCCCCAGCACGTTGGCCCCACGCCGCGCGAGGTGCCAGGCCGCGGCCGATCCCATCGCTCCTAAGCCGACGACGGCACAATCGTAGAAAGGGGCCGCAGGCATCGGCCAGGAAACAAAAGCGCCGCGGGTCCGCAAACCATCCATGCATCCCCGGCTGGCGGCTGGCCGCGCCCGCAAAACGGTGGACGGGGGTGCGCATCGGTCGAGCTTGCCGGAATGCCTGAGTCCGCTCCCGAACGCATCACCGTCTTCTTCGACGGCGTGTGCAATATGTGCAACGGGGTGGTCTCCTACCTCGTGGGGCGGGACCGGGAGCGGCTCTTCCGCTACGCCCCACTGCAAGGCGAGACCTACCGGCGGCTCGTCGGCGAGCGGCCGGCGCTGGCGGGGGTGGATTCCCTCGTCGTCACGCGCGAGAAGGCGGACGGGACGCGCGAGGTGCTCACGCACTCGGATGGGCCGCTCTTCCTCGCGCGGCGGCTCGGCGGCGCGTGGAATCTCGTGGGGGCGCTGCGGATTCTGCCGCGCTTCCTGCGGGACGGCGGGTATCGGCTGGTGGCGCGAATGCGTTACCGCTGGTTCGGAAAGAAGGAGACGTGCCGGCTTCCCACGGCGGAGGAACGGGATAGGTTTCTGCCTTGAACGCTTTGCCCGTCTTCCTCCCCTCCCCGGCCCTGCTGCGCCGACTCGCGTTGCTTCTCCTGCTGGCCCTCGTGGCGTCGCCGCCGGCGCGGGCGGGCGACGCGGAAGACGCGACGGCGGCCGTGAACGCCTTCTACGCGGACTACCTCGCCCAGCTCGACAAGGATCCTCGGAACGGCCCCGAATGGCTGGCGAAGTCGCCCCAGCTCACGCGGGAATTCAAGGCGGCCTACGCCCGGGCGCTGAAGGGGCAGATGGACGCCGACCCGATCCTCTGCGCGCAGGACACGGAACCGAAGGGCGTGCGCGTGACCGAGACGAAGGAGATCAGCGCCGACGCGGGCGTGCTCAAGGCGCGGTGGGTGAACCCGGGGTTCTCGAAGGAGGCGCTTTACGTCCATGTGCGCAAGACCAGCGCGCAATGGCAAATCCAGCGGATCAACGACTTCGGCGGCCCCGTGCCGGCCAGCGCCCGAAAATATCTCCCGGAGCGGGGCGGCTAGGCTCGGCATTCCCGAATCATCCGTCTGAAGTTTCTGCCTGACCTGCTCCCCCTGCTCTCCATGCTCGCGCCCGCCTTTCTCCGCTCGCTGCCTTGGCTGGCCGCGTGGTTTCTTGCCGTAGTCCCGGGCGCCTTCGCGGGTGACAAGGAGGATGCGGCCGCAGCGGTGGACGCGTTCTACCAGGAATTCATCGCCAAGTGGAAGCCGCCGTTGGGAAATGGGGAGACGGCCGCCTGGGTGGCGCAGAGCCCGCGGCTGACGCCGGAGTTGAAGGCGGCCTACGCGAAATGGCGCCGAACCGGCATCAAGGAGGAGGACGGCGATCCCATCCTCAACATTCAGGAGCCGGATCCGAAGGGCGTGCGCGTCGTCAAGACAAAGGCGATCAACGGCAAGGAGGGCGTGCTCGAAGCGGAATGGGTGACGCCGGGAACTTCCGAGGAATCGCTTTTCGTCCACGTGCGGAAAGTCGGCGGCAAGTGGCTCCTCCATCGGGTCAACCGCTTCGGGGGCCCGGTGTCCGCCCGCGCCGCGAAGTATCTGCCGGAACGCGGATCGCCGGATTGAGGACGACGGCGCGCGGCGCTTCCGACGGGATGGCTTGAGTCGGCTGGCCGCGCGGCTCCGCGCTACCGGCTCGCCCGGAAAAGGAGAGGTGCGGCTTCCCACGGCCGGGGAACGCGCCTTACAGCGGTTGTCGATGAGGTTGAGAGAATCTCGAACCGCCCTCGGCTCGGCCACTGGGAGCGCCGGCATCCTGCCGGCTGGGTTTTTTATGGGGCCACCGTCTTCCTGCCCGCGGCGGGATGCAAGGTGCCCGGGAGGAGCCCAGCCGGCAGGATGCCGGCGCTCCCAGTGGCCGAGCCGCCGACCGGCCGACGCCGCTCCATGTCCTTGAAAACCGCCGTAACTTCTGCCCTGATCTTCGCTCTCCCACGCCATGACTGTTCCCCTCCTGTTCCGTCGTTTCTTCCTGTTCCTTGCGCTGCTGCTTGCCGCCGCTCCGCCGGCCCGCGCCGGCGACGCGAAGGACGCCGCCGCGGCGGTGAACGCGTTCTACACGGAATACATCGCGCAAATGGACTTGGACAAAGGCGGCGACAGCGACGCCGCCTGGGTGGCGCGCTGCCCGAGGCTCACTCCGGAGTTCAAGGCTGCCTACGCCCGCACGCAGCGAAAGGGCTTCGACGCGGATCCCATCTTCGACGCGCAGGACTACGGGAAGCAGGGCGTCCGCGTAAGCGACACGCTGGAGATCAACGCCAAGGCCGGCGTGCTGCGGGCGCGTTGGGTGGAGACGGGATTTTCCGAGAAGCCCTTTGTGATCCACGTGCGAAAGGCCGGCGGCAATTGGCTCATCCATCGGATCAATGGCTTCGGCGGAACCGTGCCGCCGGCCGCCCGGAAATATCTGCCGGAGCGGGGCGGGTGACGGCGGTCGCGGGTAGTGGCGGGTCGCTCGGTTTCATCGTGACAGGCCGGCGGTCCCAGCGGAAGAATGATGATCCATGAGAGCGCGCCTTGTCGCTTCCTCCGCCCGCGCTCTGCTGCCGGTGGTCGGGCTGGCGCTGGGCATGGCACCGGCCGGCCGCGGGGAGCAGCGCCCGGCGCCGGTAGCCCAGCGATTCTCCGAGGAAGCCGGTCGCCTGCTCGGCGGGATCGGCGCGACCTCCTACCGCCACCAGACGCGCGTGAACGCCGCGGCCGGGGTGTATGAGACGGATTGCTCGGGGTTGATCGCCTTCCTGCTGCGGAAGGTCTCGCCGGAGCACCTGCGCGCGCTGTCCGTCGCGCCCGGCCGGAAGAAGCCGCGGGCGGTGGAATACCATGAGTTCTTCCGCGCGCAGCCGCCGGCCGGCGCGGCCACGACCACCGGGTGGTCACGCGTCGTCACGCTGGCCGAGGCGCAGCCGGGAGACGTGCTCGCGTGGCGTCACGCGCGGATCGAGCCGGGGCGCAACACCGGCCACGTGGTGATTCTCGCCGCCGCGCCGCAGCGCGTGGACGATGCGACCTTCCGCGTAGCGGTGGTGGACTCGACCGGATCGCCGCACGACGAGGACACGCGCCCGCGCGGCTCGACGGGAATCGGCCGCGGCACGATGACCTTTCGCGTGGACGCCGAGGGCCATCCGGTGGCCTACCGGCGCAACTCGGCCGCCGAATTTCGCGCGGCTCCGATTGAGATCGGGCGGATGGCAGAACGCTGACCGGCCGGTTGTAGAGGCGGCTCTGTCCGCGCAGCGGACGTGCCGCCTGTGAAATCCTCCCGGGTGGCCGCTGCCGGGCGGTTCGCGGCGGCCACCCAGGAAGGAACTTGAGGCGGCACGTCCGCTGCGCGGACAGAGCCGCCTCTACGACCGTTTCCGCGCGTCGGCGTCAGCAGGAAGTGGGCACGCGCTGGGCGAGCTTCACGGCGTGCGGGAGCGCGCCTTCGACAAAACCCAGGCACTCGACCGCTCCCTGCGGCTTGCCCGGCAGGGCGAGGACCAACGCGCGGCCGACCACCGCAGCGAGGGAGCGCGAGAGAATCGCGTTGGGCGTGAGGCGAAGGCTTTCCATGCGCATCGCCTCGCCGAAGCCAGGCACCTCGATGCGCATCACGCCGCGGATGGCCTCGGGCGTCACGTCGCGCGGGGCGATGCCGGTGCCGCCGGTGGTGAGGATCAGGGAGCAACCTTGTGTTTCGAAGGACTGGATCGCCTCGCAGATGCGCTCGATCTCGTCGGGCACCACGGCCTCGGCCAGCACCGGCCAGCCGCGACGCGCGCACTCGGCGCGCAGGGCGGGACCGCCGAGATCATCGTATTCGCCGGTCGAGGCCCGGTCGGAGACGGTGATGATGCCGGCGCGGATGGCGGGATCGGGCGCGGTCATCTCACGGTTTCGCTTCCATGGCCTTGCGATGGTTTTCCTCGTAGATCGCGCGGTAGTCGTAGGTCGGGTAGAACTCGGTGCGGTAGGCTCCCCAGGCGCAACGCTCAAACACGAGGTTCACGGCGCGCAGCTTTTCCGGCGGCAAGCGAAGCGTGATGATGTGGCCGATTCCCATGACGACGCGGTAGTCCACAACGGTCGCGCCTTCGGGGGGCAGTTGTTTCCACAGGCCGGTCTTCTCGGCGTGGGCCTGGATTTCCGCCAAGGTCTTGGTCTGGTCGTGCCGCAGGAACACCGTGAGGAGCATGGTTCCGCGGTCGGCCTCGGCGGCCGGCGACGGAGCGGGCGTCTGGGCTTGAGCGGCGGTGGGAAGCAGCAGTCCCCCGAGAACGGCAAGCAAAGGTAGGAAACGTTTCATGTGCGACGTTACGGCGGGATGCGAGGGTTGCTCAACGCTTTCGGAGTTTCCGTTCCTCGAGGTCGAGGCGTGTTTTGGAGTGCGGGAGCTTGCTCCCGCTTTCCTGACGCCTCGCCAGGAAGTGAGCCGGTGAGCCTCGATTCGCCGCGCCGCGTCCTAATTGTTCGCCCGGCTCGCGTCGCGGCTGGCAGAACAGCGGGAGCAAGCTCAACACTCCAAAACACGCCCGACCTTCCGCAAGCCGCCCGGAGCGGACGCAAGCCCGCTCAAGCTCCCGGGCGGCGGCGGCGCTTGAGGTTCAGCATCGCCAGGGACCTGGCGATGGAAGCCTCGGCAGCGGCGGTGTCCTCATCGCCCAAATCGCGCTCCTTGAGGCGAGCTTGGGCGCGTTCCAACGCGGCCTGGGCGGCGCTCTCGTCGATCTGGGATTCCTTGAGCGCCAAGTCGGTGAGCACCGTGACCCGGTCGCCGGTGACCTCGGCGAAGCCCTCGCCCACGGCGAGGGCGGTCTCGGTGCCGCCTTTCTTCACGCGCAACTCGCCCGGCTTGATCGTGGTGAGCAGCGGGGCGTGGCGGGGCAGGATGCCCAGCTCGCCCTCGGCGCCGGGGATCACCACCATGTCCACGTCGTCGGAATACGCTTTCGCTTCCGGGGTGACGATTTCGAGGCGCAGCGTGGACATGGATGGGACGGATAGGACCGATGGGACGAATGGGGCGGCAGAACCGAGCTTACTTCGCGGCGCGGATCTCCTCGATGCCGCCCTTCATGTAGAAGTTGGCCTCGGCGACGTCGTCGTGCTTGCCCTCGAGGATTTCCTTGAAGCCGCGCACGGTGTCGGCCACGGACACATACTTGCCGGGCGAGCCGGTGAAGATTTCGGCGACGTGGAAGGGCTGGGAAAGGAAGCGCTGGATCTTGCGCGCGCGGAACACGGTGAGCTTGTCGTCAGGCGACAGCTCGTCCATGCCCAGGATGGCGATGATGTCCTGTAGGTCCTTGTAGCGCTGGAGGATGCGCTGCACGCCGCGGGCGGTCTCGTAGTGCTCCTGGCCCACCACTTCGGGGGCGAGGGCCTTCGCCGTGGAAGCGAGGGGATCGACCGCCGGATAGATGCCCAGCTCGGCGATGGAGCGCTCCAAGACGATGGTCGAGTCAAGGTGCGCGAAGGTGTTCGCCGGGGCCGGGTCGGTGAGATCGTCGGCGGGCACATAGACGGCCTGCACGCTCGTGACGGAGCCCTTCTTGGTGGAGGTGATGCGCTCCTGGAGGTCGCCCATCTCGGCGGCGAGGGTCGGCTGGTAGCCCACCGCGGACGGCGTGCGGCCGAGCAATGCGGACACCTCGGAGCCGGCCTGCGAGAAGCGGAACACGTTGTCCACGAAGAGGAGCACGTCCTGGCCCTTCTCGTCGCGGAAGTATTCCGCCATCGTGAGGGCCGAGAGCGCCACGCGGAGGCGGGCGCCGGGGGGCTCGTTCATCTGGCCATAGACCAGCGCCACCTTGGACTTCGAGAGGTCCTCCTGCACGATGACCTTGGCGTCGCTCATCTCGTGGTAGAGATCGTTGCCCTCGCGGGTGCGCTCGCCCACGCCGGCGAACACGGAGAAGCCGCCGTGGTTCTTGGCGATATTGTTGATCAGCTCAAGGATGACGACGGTCTTGCCCACGCCGGCGCCGCCGAACGCGCCGACCTTGCCGCCCTTGGTGAAGGGGCAGATGAGGTCGATGACCTTGATGCCCGTCTCGAGGATGGTGGAGCCGGTGTCCTGGTCGGTGAGCGGAGGCGGAAGCCGGTGGATGGGCATCCGCTTCGTGTAGGAAACCGGGCCGCGCTCGTCCACGGGGTCGCCGACGACGTTGAACACGCGGCCGAGCGTGCCCTCGCCGACGGGCACCGAGATCGGCGCGCCGGTGGCGATGACCTTCAGGCCGCGCTTGAGACCCTCGGTGGAGGACATGGCGATGGCGCGCACGACGCCCTCGCCGAGGTGCTGCTGGACTTCGAAGGTGACCTTCGTGGGCTGGCCGATGACGTCATACTCGATCACGAGCGCGTCGTAGATCTTGGGGAGCGTGCCGGAGTCGCCGAAGTCGGCGTCAACGACCGGGCCGATGACCTGCACGATGGTGCCGGTCTGCTGAGCGGTGTCGGTGGGCATATCTTGGAAGCGAGACTAGGGGAAATGTGGGGAAGGAGCTGAGGGATCGCGCGGGATCAGGCGAGGGCGAGCTGGGCGGTGGTGATTTCGAGAAGCTCGGTCGTGATGCCGGCTTGGCGGACCTTGTTGTATTCGAGGGTGAGGTCCTTCACGATGCCCTTGGCGTTCTCGGTGGCATTTTTCATCGCCACCATGCGGGCGGAGTGCTCGGAGGCGCGGGAGTCGAGCACCATCTGATAGACTTGGAAGTGGACGTATTGCGGCAGGAGCGCGTCGAGCACCGCCTCGGGGCCGGGCTCGAACTCGTAGCCGACCATGTCCTTCGAGGACTTGGCCTCTTCTTCCTTGTGCGAGTCGTCGGCGGTGCGGAATCCCTTCGCTAACTCGAACGACGAGATCGGCAGCAGCGTGCGGACGACCGGGCGCTGGGTGAGCGTGTTGACGAAGTCCGTGAAGACCACCGTGACCTTGTCCACCTCGCCGGCGATGAACTTGTCGAGCGCGAACTTGGAGACCTGCTTCACTTCGACGAAGGACGGCTTGTCCTTCAGCGTGAAGTCGGCCAGGAGATTGCGCTTGGTGCGGGCAATGAACTGGGCGCCCTTGCGGCCCACGGCCACGAACTGCGCCTTCTCGCCCTCGTAGGGCGTGAGCTCGCGCAGGAGGTTGGTGTTGATCGCGCCGGCGAGGCCCTGGTCGGTGGAGATCACGATGAGCGGCTCGCGCTTGGCCGGCCGCTCGGCGAGGAGCGGATGGGCGATGTCGGTCTCGGCGCGCTCGCGCACGCTCACGAGCACGTTGTTCATCAGCTCGGCGTAGTCGCGCCCGGCCAGGGCCGCGGTCTGCGCGCCGCGCATCTTCGAGGCCGCCACCATCTGCAACGCCTTCGTGATCTGCGAGGTGTTCTTGATGGACTTGATCCGGCGGCGGATGTCGCGCGTGTTGGCCATGTGGAGGATTGCCGATTGCCGATTTGCGATTGCCGATTGGGCGGGGAGCCGAATCGGGCGGCGGGAAGTGCCGGCTTAGCGGAAGGTGCTCTTGAATTCCTCGACGGCGGACTTGAGGTCCTTCTCGAGGTCGGCGTCGAAGGCCTTCTTCGCGGTGATGGCGTCGAGCACGGACTTCTTGCGCGTGGCGAGGAACTCGGAAAGGCCCGTCTGGAAAGCCTTCACGCGGTCCACGGGGATGGTGTCGAGGTGGCCGTTGCGCACCGCCCAGAGGATGGCGGACTGCTGCTCGACGGGGATCGGCGAATACTGCGGCTGCTTGAAGAGCTCCACGATGCGCGCGCCGGAATCGAGCGTCTTCTTGGTGGCCGCGTCGAGGTCGGAGCCGAACTGGGCGAAGGCCGCCAGCTCGCGGTATTGGGCGAGGTCGCCCTTGATCTTGCCGGCCACCTGCTTCATCGCCTTGATCTGCGCGGCGGAGCCCACGCGCGAGACCGAGAGGCCGACCGAGATGGCGGGTCGGATGCCCTGGTAGAAGAGATCGGTTTCGAGATAAATCTGGCCGTCCGTGATCGAGATGACGTTCGTCGGGATGTAGGCGGACACGTCGCCGGCCTGCGTCTCGATGATGGGCAGCGCGGTGAGCGAGCCGCCGCCGGCCTGCTCGTTGACGCGCGCGGAGCGCTCCAGCAGGCGGGAGTGGAGGTAGAACACGTCGCCCGGATACGCCTCGCGGCCGGAGGGGCGCTTGAGCACGAGCGACACCTGCCGGTAGGCCACGGCGTGCTTGGAAAGGTCGTCGAACACGATCAGCGCGTCCATGTTGTTGTCCATGAACCACTCGCCCATCGCGGCGCCGGCGAAGGGCGCCAGATACTGCGAGGAAGCGCCCTCGGACGCGGCCGCGACCACGATGATCGTGTAGGGCATCGCGCCCTCCTTCTCCAGCACGGTGAGCGTGCGGGCGATGGAGGAATTCTTCTGCCCGACGGCCACGTAGATGGAGTAGAGGGGGCGGAACGACGCGTCGCCGGACTCCTCGCCGGCGCGGTTGATGCGCGCCTGGTTGATGATGGTGTCCACCGCGATGGTGGTCTTGCCCGTGGCGCGGTCGCCGATGATCAGCTCGCGCTGGCCGCGGCCGATGGGAATCATCGCGTCGATGGGCATGATGCCGGTCTGCACCGGCTGGCTCACGCTCTTCCGCTTGAGGACGCCGGGGGCGATCTTCTCCACCGGATAGGACACGTCGGACTTGATCGGGCCCTTGCCGTCGAGCGGCTGGCCGAGCGCGTTGACCACGCGGCCGAGCAGGCCCTTGCCGACGGGCACCGAGAGGAGGCGGCCGGTGGTGCGGACCTCGTCGCCCTCGCGAACGTTCGCGTAGTCGCCGAGCAGGATGGCGCCGACCTCGGTTTCCTCAAGGTTGAGCGCGATGCCGGTCACGCCGCCGGGGAACTCGATCATCTCGTTGAGCATCACGTTGCTCAAGCCCTCGATCTTGGCGACGCCGTCGGCGATGGTGCGGACTTCGCCGACGTTCGCCTTGGTCGTGGTGGTCTTGAGGCCGGCGATCTGGGTTTCGAGATCTTGAAGGATGCTGCTCATGGAAGAATGGGAGAAGGGTTGCGGGGGGAAACGAGCGGGAGGTCAGACCACGCGCTGGGCGGCGACCATGAGGCGGTCAAGGCGGCCCTGGACGGAGCCGTCCCAAATGTCGGAGCCGATGCGGATGCGCATCCCGCCGATGAGCGCGGGCTCGTGGCGGAACTCCATCGAGAGGTCGCCGCCGTGGCGCTCGCGGAGCTGCTGGGTCACCGCGGCCTGCGTGGCCGCATCGAGCGCCTCGGCGCTCTCGACGAGCGTGTGGCGCTTGGCAAGCTCCAGGCGAAGGAGGCGATGGAACTCGTCGAGCGCACCGAGGTAGTGGCGCGGCTTCTTCTCGGCGACTTCCTTGACCACAGCGCTCACCTTGGCGGCATCCACGCGTCCGTCAGACAGGGAGGCGCGGAGAAGCTGGCGGGCGAGTTGGCGGCCTTCGCGGGATACTTTCATCGGGAAGAAGCGGAGGAATTAACCACAGAGGACACAGGGATCACAGAGGACGGAAGAGGAAGAAAAGGGACGGCGGCTGGAGCAACGCGGTCACACTCGAGAAGAATCGGAACGAAAAATCTTCTCCTCGGTTCTCCGTGACCTCGGTGTCCTCTGTGGTGATTAATTGGTTAGGCGACGGCTTGGCGGGCGGCGTCCTCGGCGAGGCGGCGCTGGTCGTCGGGGGTGAGGATTTTGCCGGAGACCTTTTGCGCGGTGAGGACGACAAGGCGGCCGGCTTCGCGCTGGAAGTCGGCCTTCATGCGGGCCGTCTCGAGCTCGCCGGCCTCGCGGGCGCGGGCGACGATGCGCTCGGCTTCGGCATTAGCTTCCTGCTCCAAGCGGGCGCGGACGGCGTCGGCGCTGGTGCGGGCCTCGGCGATCATCTTCTGCGCCTGGGCGTTGGCATCGTCGAGAACGGCCTGCTGGCGCGCCTGGGCGGCGGAAAGGTCTTTCTTGATCTTATCGGCGTTCGCCATGGACTCCGCGATCTTGCGGCGGCGCTCTTCCAAAACCTGGATGATCGGGCCGAACGCATACTTCTTGAGGATGATCATCACGATCAAGAAGACGATGAGCTGCGCGATGAACAGCGGCCACTCCACGCCGAACGAGTGAAGGATGTTCTCAAGGACAGACATGGATGGAGAAGTGGGGAATGAAGAGGGGACGGCCGCCGCCCCGCGCAATGGGGCGGCGGCAAGAACGGACGGCAGCGGCTTACTTGGCGATGAAGAACGCGACGAACGCGTAGATCGCGATGGCCTCCGCGAGCGCCATGCCGATGATCGCCATGGTGAGGATCTGGCCGAAGGCGCCAGGGTTGCGGCCGACGGCCTCGGCGGCCTTGGCGCCGACGAGACCCACGCCGATGCCAGCGCCGAGGCCGGCGCCGGCCAGCGGGATGCCGGCGGCAAACTTGTCGGTGATGGCGGAGGTCGCCTGGGCGAGGATCACGGGATCGATCATGGGATGAGGAGGAGGAGGCTGCGGGGTGCTGTCGGGGTTGTTACGGTTCCGCCGCCCACTCGCATGGATGGTCTCGGCGGAGGAAGAGGGGTCAATGCGCGGGCGCGGGCTTCGCCGCGAGGGCGGGATTCACCGCGGCAGGGGAGTGCGGGGCATGGTCCACGGGATGTTCCTCGCCGTGGTGCTCATGCTCTTCGTCGTGCGTGGTGGAGAGCTGGATGTAAACGGCGCACAGCAGCGTAAAGACGAGCGCCTGCAGCACGGCGACCAGAATTTCCAGGAAGAAGAACGGGATCGGCAGGATCACGCTCATGAGATGAGCCAACCACGGCGGCGCACCGGTGATCTCGCCGAGCTTGGCCATGGTGTGCATCAGGTTTTCGCCGGCGTAGATGTTGCCGAAGAGTCGCAGCGAGAGCGAAATCGGCCGCGCGGCGATGGAGACCACTTCCAAGATGCCGACCGCGAAGAAGAGAGGCATGAGCGCGAATTTCAGCACGCCGGTAAGGCCGCCCTTCACTCCAAACATGTGCTTGAGGAAACCCACAAAGCCGACCTCCGAGAGCGTCCACCAGATCCAGAACGCAAAGAACAACAGCGCCAAGCCAAGCGTGAGGTTCAGGTCGGCAGCTGGCGGGCGCAGCAGCGGCGTGTCGAGGTGCTCAGCCGAGAGCATCGGACCGCGATGCTCGGTGAATCCGATCGTGCCGACGCCGGGCACAAGGCCAAGCAGGTTAGCCACCATGATAAAAAGGAAGAACGACGCGAGAAGCGGGAACGCGCGCCCGATCAAATTCGGCCCCACAATCGGCGCCAGCGTGTCGTAAAGCAGCTCCACGATGCTCTCCAGCAGGTTCTGGCCGCCGGGCTTGTCCGGCGTGAGCGCCATCTTCGAAGTCGATCGCCGCGTGAAGAAAAGGATGATCGCGAGCACCACGAGGCCAACGAGCGCCGAATTCGTCATCCACGACAACCACCACGGATACCACGTGGCGCGCTGCGCGCTCATCGAGATCGAGTCGGAAGCGGCGAGAAAGGAGATCATGGCGGGGGCAGAGCGCGCCCGGCGACCGCGGGACGGGCATAACCGGCGGGGAATCTCCGGTCAGACCCGCATCCACGCAACGGGCGGGACGCTGTGCATAACCTTTTTTGGGGCGAAAAACAAGGATGCTTTGTGAAAAATTTCACAAAGTCGGACTCCCAGGGGAAACCGCGAAAGGTGACGGGGCTAACAATGCCCTGGCGCCGCGGGACGGCTAAAGGCATTTTCCCGCGAGCCGAATGAACCCGACATTTCCCCGAAACCCGGGCCGGGCGACGGTGTGGCGATGGCGTATGTGCCCTGACGGCTGGCTCAACCATCTTCGCCGCGGTGCCGTTCTTCGGCTTCCTGACTTGGTTCTTCGCGATCCCCCTCATGATCTATGCGGTGATCATCGGCGTGAGGGAACTGCGCAAGGGTGACCGCACGCACGGCAGCATGCTCGTGGGGATCGGAGCGGTGGCTTATCCCCTGTGGGTGTTTCTCGCGCCCGCACTCCTCGTCTTCGCCCTGCAAATGATCCGCAGTGGATCCGTGTAGTCGTGCGTTTGAGTCGGCGGCCCGCCGCGGATGGGGGGGGATTCGAACCCCCGGTGCCTTTTGGGCACACACGCTTTCCAGGCGTGCACAATCGACCACTCTGTCACCCATCCGAAAGGGCGCTAGCCACTACAAGCTAGCTCATTTGCCCCGGCGTTCAAGCCGGCGCGTCGGAAATCGCCCCGGGACCGCCTTCTAGCCGGCGTTTCCCTTGCCTTCTAGGTGCGCCTTCGCGGCGGACAACTCCCGCTCGATTTCGCCGCCGCGGTCCTGGAGCTTTTGCAGCTTGAGCTGATAGCGGTTCATCTCGATCACGGCGCGATTGAGATGCCCGCGCATCTCGGTGGTTTGCGACTGGTTCTCCTTGAGTTGGTTGCGCAGCTCCTCCACCCGCCTCGTGATGTCCTCGTCGCTCTGGCCGGCGAAGTCGAAAGCGCGGGCATCGCTCTTGCCGCTTGGCAGGCGCGCCGCCCCGGTGTGCTGGGCGGCATCCGCCGGCTCGTTGGCGGAGGCTTCACCCTCGGGCTGGCCAGCGGGTTCCATGCTGCCGGCCGATGGCACGTGCGGCACCGTGACGCGTCCGCCGCAGTGCGGGCAATTGAACGTCATGCCCGCCCCCTCGTTGTCCACCACCAGCTCGCCGGAACAGTGCGGGCAATTGAACACGATGTCGCGTTCCGTGACTTCGACGGTCTCGGCGGCATCCGCCGGCTCGGCTGGCTGGTTGGCGGGGGATTCGGTCATGGGCAGCGAGAGCCTAGGAATTCCCGCGCCCACGCTCAAGCTCAGATTGTCGAGCCGCCATAAGTTTTCACCCCGGCCCGAATTAGTGCGCCATCACGTCCCCACTGCGTCGGATTGGCGAGACGAAGTGGCACTACCGACTGGCTCCGCGGTCAGACCGAGTGGGCGCGAACCCTGATGAATCCTTGCTTCTCACGCAATCGACGAATTGGAACGTCGTTTGCTAGATCCATTCGACCTATGGCTAAAATTCTCGGCATCGACCTCGGCACCACCAACTCCTGCATGTCCGTCATGGAAAGCGGCGAGCCGGTGGTCCTCGAAAATTCCGAGGGCGCGCGCACCACGCCCTCGGTCGTCGCCTTTAAGAAGAACGGCGAGCGCCTCGTCGGCCAAGCTGCCAAGCGGCAGGCCGTCACCAACCCCCAAAACACCATCTTCTCGGTCAAGCGCTTCATGGGCCGGAAGTTCGACGAAGTGAAGGCCGCCGGCGACCTCGAGCGCGTGCCTTACAAAGTGGTCAAGGCCGCCAACGGCGATGCTGCCATCGAGGTGCAGGCCGGCAGCGAGCGCAAGTCTTATTCCCCCCCGGAAATTTCCGCGATGATCCTCGCCAAGCTCAAGGCGGACGCGGAGGCCAAGCTCGGCGAGAAGATCACGCAGGCCGTCATCACGGTGCCCGCGTATTTCAATGACGCCCAGCGCCAGGCCACCAAGGACGCTGGCCAGATCGCCGGCCTCGAGGTGCTCCGCATCATCAACGAGCCGACCGCCGCGTCGCTCGCCTACGGCCTCGACAAGGGCAAGGACGAGAAGATCGCCGTGTATGACTTGGGCGGCGGCACCTTCGACATCTCCGTGCTCGAGATCGAGTCCGGCGTCTTCGAGGTGAAGGCCACCAACGGCGACACCCATCTTGGCGGTGACGACTGGGACAACCGCATCATGGACTTCATCCTCAAGGAGTTCAGAAAGGACAACGACATCGACCTCTCGAAGCAGCCCGACGCGCTCCAGCGCATCAAGGAAGAGGCCGAAAAGGCGAAGATTGCCCTGTCGTCCTCGCAGGAATACGAGATGAGCCTGCCGTTCATCACGGCGGACCAGACCGGCCCGAAGCACATCGCCCTCAAGCTCACCCGCGCCAAGCTGGAGCAGCTCACCGACGACCTCTTCGAGCGCACCATGAAGCCCGTGCGCGACTGCTTGGCCGACTCCAAGCTCGCCACCGGCGACATCAACGAGCTCGTGCTCGTCGGCGGCATGACCCGCATGCCTAAGGTCGTCGAGACCGCCCGCAAGCTCATCGGCAAGGAGCCCCACAAGGGCGTGAACCCCGACGAGGTCGTCGCCATCGGCGCGGCCATCCAGGGCGGCGTGCTCAAGGGTGACGTGAAGGACGTGCTCTTGCTCGACGTGACTCCGCTCACGCTCGCTATCGAGACCGCTGGCGGCGTGGCCACCCCGATGATCCCGCGCAACACCACGGTGCCGGTGCGTCGCCAGAACACGTTCTCCACCTACTCGGACAATCAGCCCGGCGTCGAGATCGTCGTCCTCCAGGGCGAGCGCCCGATGTCCAAGGACAACAAGCGCCTCGGCACCTTCCACCTCGGCGACATCCCGCCGGCCCCGCGCGGCATGCCGCAGATCGAGGTCACCTTCGACATCGACAAGGACGGCCTCCTCCATGTGTCCGCCAAGGACATGGGCACCGGCAAGGAGCAGAAGATCTCCATCACCGGCTCCTCCGGCCTCTCCAAAGACGAGGTCGAGCGCATGCAGCGCGAGGCCGAGCAATACGCCGACGAGGATCGCAAGGCCAAGGAGTCCGTCGAGACCAAGAACCAAGCCGAGTCCCTCGCCTACCAGTGCGAGAAGCAGCTCAAGGACTTGGGCGACAAGGTTCCCGCCGACAAGAAGGCGCCCGTCGAGGAAGCCATCGCCGCCGTCCGCAAGGCCATCGAGTCCGGCGACACCGACGCCATCAAGAAGGCCTCCGACGACCTCCAGGCCAAGTTCCAGGAAATCTCCGCCGAACTCTACAAGCAGGCCGGCGCCGCCGCTGGTGGCCGTGCTGTTCCACTACGGCGCCTTTACCGAACTGGACGTGCAGCGCACTGCCGCAGCCTTGGCGAGCTACGGCGCAGGCCTGCTGGGCATCGTCGCCCAGTTCAACCTGGGCAGCGCGATGCTGCGGTTC